>JAITKY010000016.1 GCA_031278135.1 Prevotellaceae bacterium
ATATCCAAATTCTGCCAACTGGAGATTAAAAATTTCCGAAGCGCTAATATTTTCTATTTTTCCACAATGTCTCATAAATCTATGTCAAAAAAAATTACGAATAATGATGCAAAGATATAAATATTTTTTTTAATACATAAAAAAATCAATAGCGCTATTTCGATATTTTTGGTACTATTTCGACATTTTTTACATCTTAATGTTTGATATTCTTGAAATTACAGTGATTTTAATTAATATTTTTACTAAAATATCAATATCCTGATAATCAAATGAATACATGTTAATTTTTTTTTAATACTCCCGTCAAAATTGTCATAAAATATATTGAAGATTGTAATTTGTGAACAAAGAAAACCTTAAATCTCATAAAATCATATCATGCATAGTTTACAAATCGTTTTTTTCATTTTAAAGTAAATCATTGAAAGTAAATCCATAAAACCACAAACAATGATGTTCAATTGTAGAGAGCATTTTAACATAATATTTGAAAGAGCATTTTTCATATAAATCACTGAACAACAATCACGAAGTATTTAATTCGTCCTGTAAACCCACAAAAAAACCATCAAAAATATGTTAAAAAACATAAAAACGCCTTGAATCGCCATTCCACAGACGTTACCTTTGCAGCGAGAATAAAAGAGGGTTGAATACGAATCCTGATAAAAGCAGGATTCGTATTCGCAAGAGAGATATTAAGTATTATTACAATGAGGAGAATAATTAAAATTTGTGCTTTAATTACTGTTTCGAGCATTTTGATGGGGAATAAGGTATATGCACAGCAAAAATCTGTTGATGACATCGTATTTGTTATGGGCAATAAACCCGTGACGTTCGATGTCCTAAAAAACGATATATCAGTCTGCGACAGAAAACAGGCGGTTATTAAATTTGTCGAAAACCCAAAGCTGTCTTTTGGCAAGCTTTCGATAAATTCCGACAATACGTTCACATATCAGCTGTTAAAAGATATGAGTGGCGTCGAGAGCGTAGAATATTCTGTTAAGTGCGGGACAACCGAAACAAAAGCAAAAATATACTTTGTCGTATCCCGACCGCTTTCGCTGAATTATGTGGCATGTCCCACTGTAAAACTTTCAGTCGAGATGTCCGCAATACAGGGAGTAGAATATTACTGGTACAGTGTTTCTGCGGGTGGGACGCCGACCCAAAGTCCTTCGAATACATATAGTGTTACCAAAGACAATTCGGCCGTTCAGTCGTATTACGTAGAAGCGAGATATAAGGGAGCAACCTCCGGGCGTTATCAAATTTCGCTGTTGAAATCCGACGATTGCGGAAACATTGCTCCGAAAGGTTGCGCCGTCAATGGACAGTTGCTCTTCCTTGAAGATTTCGGGGGAAACGACCCCGGCGACAACAGAATAAGCCGTAATCCATTACCGTCCTCAGTAACGACTTATACTTTTCAAGGGACAGACAAAATACATGCGAATCAATACACGCTTTTAAAATATATAGACCCGTCGTCGAACTATGCTTGGCAAAAGAATTTCAGCGACCATACTCACTCCGACAACCGTAACCGCGGATACATGTTTTTGGTAGACGCCTCCGACCTGCCGGGAAAATTCTACGAAAAGCGCATCACCGATTTGTGTGACAATATAAACAGTCTGTATTTTTCGGTATGGGCGCTCAACGTCATACCCAGTGGATCATCGGCTGTCGACGATCCGATGTTGAAATTTGAATTAAGAGACGATAACAATAATATTATAGCGACATATCTCACTCCAAGCATTCCACGCGACAAGGCTGGGGAACCGAAATGGAGAAATTACGGTTTTGCTTTCGACCCGAAAGGATACCATTCTCTGACGCTTAGAATATACAATAACAGGAACGGTTCCAATGGCAACGACTTTGCTCTGGACGATATCGAAATACGTTTATGCGTGCCTCCTGTTACAGTAATAACCAAACTTGTCGACACGGTCTGTTACGGGACATCATATACATTCGAGGCTTCTTACGAAGACGACGGAACCTTCTCAAGTTCGGGTAAACCGCTGGAATATCAATGGCAATACAGCCCCGTAAACACGCCCGGCGCAAAATGGACTGCGGTCAACAAAGGAACCGAAAGCTCGAAAAAATTGGATACGAAATATACAATGAACAATATCAACGAATCGGACGAAGGTTACTACCGTCTGGCGGTTGCCAACAGTTCGACAATCGATCATGAGAATTGCAGGGTCGTATCCCAACCCATACATCTTTACGTAAAAACGATAAAAGCGAACAACGATGTTGCGATAGTGACATACAATCAGCCAAAGATCATCGATGTCCTTGCAAACGACAGTATGAAATGCTGTCCCGATTTGAAGGCGGTGAAAATTGATACCGTTGCCGGTTCGGGCTTGCGTCGAGGCAGTTTGCGTATTAATTCCGATAATACGCTGACCTATACGGCGAGAAATAACGTCTTCGGCATCGACAGCGTTGATTACACTGTCGAATATCTCTCGGTAACAAAACGGGCGAGAGTATATATCGTCATGCCTAAACCCCTGTCGTTATATAACACCGCCTGTCCAACTACGGAAATCACCATCGGAATGGAGGCAATACCGGGCGTGCAATATTACTGGTACGACGTTCCTGTGGACGGGACGCCGTTATCTAAAAGTCCTGCCGATAGCTATTTATTTACCAAAAACAATTCGGATGTTCAGTCGTGGTACGTAGAAGCGAGATATAAGGGCGAAAAATCTGAGCGTTATCAAATCTCGCTGTTGAAATCCGACAATTGCGGAAGCATCAATCCAACAGGTTGCGTCGTCGACGGACAGTTGTTGTTCCGCGAAGATTTCGGGGGAAATAATGTCGGGGACAATAGAACAAGTCAAACGAAATTGCCGCCCGGTGTAACCGATTATCAATTTTTAAATAATGAAGCATTAAAACAGAATCAATATGCTCTTGTAAAATTCATAGATCCGAATTTGAATTATGCATGGCAAAAGAATTTCAGCGACCATACTCACCCCAACGATTTCAGTCGCGGATATATGTTCCTGGTCGATGCGGCTGATAATCCGGGAAAATTCTACGAAAAGCGCATAACCGGCTTATGCGACAATATAAACAGTCTGTATTTTTCGGTTTGGACTCTCAACGTCATACCCAAAAACTCATCGGCTACCGACGACCCAATGTTGAAATTTGAATTAAGAGACGATAACGATAATATTATAGCGACGTATCTCACTCCGAAAATTCCACGCGACACATTAAATCGTCCGAAATGGAGAAATTACGGTTTTGCATTCGACCCGAAAGGATTCCGGGCGCTGACGCTCAGAATATACAACAACGGGGCGGGTTCCAAGGGCAACGATTTTGCTCTGGACGATATCGAAGTACGTCTGTGCGTGCCTCCCATTACAGTAACAACCAAACTTGTCGATACGGTTTGTTACGGAACATCATATACATTCAACGCTTCTTACGAGGACGACGGCACCTTCACAAGTTCGGGTAAACCGCTGGAATATCATTGGCAATACAGCCCCGTAAATACGCCCGACGCAAAATGGACTGCGGTCAACAAAGTAACCGAAAATTCGACAAAATTGGAAGCGAAATATACAATGAACAATATCAAAGAATCGGACACGGGTTACTACCGTCTGGCGGTCGCCAACAGTGCGACAATCGATCATGAGAATTGCAGGGTAGTGTCAAAACCTGTACGTCTTTACGTAAAGACCATAAAAGCGAATAACGATGTCGCAATAGTGACATACAATCAGCCCAAAATCATCGACGTCCTTGCAAACGACAGCATGAGATGCTGCACGGATTTGAATGCGCTGACAATAGATACCGTTGCTGGGTCGGGTTTGCGTCGCGGCAGTTTGCGTATCAATCCCGATAAGACGCTTACCTATACGGCGGGAAACAATGTCTTCGGCATCGACAGCGTTGATTACACTGTCGAATATCTCTCGGTAACGAAACGGGCGAGAATATATATCGTCATGCCGAAACCGCTGTCGGTATATAACATTGCCTGTCCCGGAGTGAATGTCGCCATCGGAATGGAAGCAATACCGGACGTGAAATATTACTGGTACAACGCTCCTGCGGGCGGGACGCCATTATTTCCCACGCTTGTAAATACCTGCGAGATTGTCAAAGACGATTCGGACGTTCAATCGCTGTATGTCGAAGCGGAATATAAAGGATACTTATCTACGCGTTATCAAATATCAATATTTAAATCCGACAATTGCGGAGAGGAAAAACCGACGGGTTGCGCCATTGACGGAAGTCTACTCTTCCGTGAAGACTTCGGGGGAAACGACCATTTAGATCCAAGAATAAGTAAAACGCCATTGCCTGACAATGTTACGGAATATAATTTTCAATCCACAACAGACCAGTTGTCCGAAAATCAGTACGCTCTTGTAAAGTATATAAACCCGCACTCGAGATACGCATGGCAAAAGAATTTCAGCGACCATACTCATCCCAACGATCTCAGTCGCGGATACATGTTCTTGGTAGATGCTTCCAAAAAGATGGGGAAATTCTACGAAACGCGCATCACCGGCTTGTGCGACAGTATCAACCGTCTGTATTTTTCGGCATGGGTATTTAATGTAATACCCGACGATAACACAACGGCTGTCGACGACCCTATGTTGAAATTTGAATTATGGGACGATAACAATAATCTCATAGCGAGGTATCTTACATCGACGCTTCACCGCGATAAAAACGGACAAGCGAAGTGGAAAAGTTTCGGTTTCACGTTCGACCCGAAAGGATTCCGTTCCCTGACGCTCAGAATATACAACAATAAGAACGGTTCCAACGGCAACGATTTTGCTCTGGACGATATCGAAGTGCGATTATGCGTTCCTCCCATTACGGTCGAAAGCAAATTGAACGATACTGTCTGTGACGGAGCGCCGTTTCAACTAAAGGCATCTTATACCGACAACGGTATTTTCACCGGATCGAGCAACGAACTTGCTTACCGTTGGGAACACAGCGCCGACGGTACAAACTGGTCAATCGTCGGAAAGGATACCACCGTCACATCGACTGTCCTGCAATCGATTTATGCCGTCGCCAAATCTTCCGAAGCGAACGATGGTTACTATCGTTTTATCGTAAGCAAACCTTCGGCAATAAATAATCCCACATGTCGAATTGTTTCCGGAGTAATGTCCGTGAACGTGCTGAAAACGTACAGTGCGTCCGACATTCGCGTCATGATTGCTCCTTCAAATGCGCCTCACGCAGTATATTTGACAAGTTTTATAGATACTTTAAATGTCGAATCAGTAAAGTGGACAAACTCCGTCAACAAATTCCCGAAATTCCTCAACGATGCAACCGGAGAGTTGGATGCTCACGATTTCTTGCCCAAAAGTATTTATACGTTCAAATATACGACTACATCGAGATGTGGAAGTTCGTCGGCAAAGGCGTACCTCTTTGCCTCAATCGACAAACTGCCGCTCAAAGACAATACGGAAATATTTATATGCAAAGACCTGCCCCTGAGTCAACACGTCAATCTAAACCAGATACTTGGCGTGGAAAATAATGGAACATGGCTCTATCCCAACGATAAGGACAGTGTAATCTTCGACAACGTGAAAGTGAGTTCGATAAAATACGGCGCCTCTCATATATTCAACGCGCAAAAAGCATACTCCGAAGCCGGTACATCTTACGACTCCGCAAAAAATCCGACAAATAAAGCATTTAAATTCAGATTCGTTGCCCCAAATGGAAAGACGATTAACTTTACGCTAATTGTCGGGAAATAATTGATTGAGTGTCATGTCCTGAAAAAAGTATACAGACAAAAGGAGTAAAAAGTATGACAAAAAGTGTAAGGATGTACAATCGGTGAAAAAGGATCCACGCAGATCGATCAAAACGATCCACAGATTTACACAGATGAATCAAAATTTGTGGATAAAAAAGGAATTTTAAATCGGAAATAATTAAAAC
>JAITKY010000026.1 GCA_031278135.1 Prevotellaceae bacterium
CAAAAATTACCGTTTTTCATCGAATTAATGCGCTATAATTCTATGATTATTAGCATATTGCAAATCAAATTTTCTAATGGCGTCAATTAGAATAAATATTCATTATCAGCAAGTTATATCCTAATGGACATTTTGGGATTATATTTTATATACGCGTGCCTCGTGGTGCACCAGATTTTCACAGATTCTTTTCTGTAATCTGTGGATTAAATATATGTTTTGTATCCACAGATTTTCAAGAAGTCCAGAAAAAAGAAATTTTGTCGTACACTCCTGTTGAGAACTTTTTTCGGTAAAAAAGAAATTTGCATTAACTTTGCACCCGTATTTTAGAACGAGATTAAGGTATAAATGTCTGAAAGAAACGAACATGATAACAATTCTGAAGAGTTGGAAATTGGAGATGAAATCATCTCTTTGTTGAGTGAAGAATCGCCGGAACAAGCAAATAAATACGACAGTCTTGTCCATGAAGCCGAAACGCATCGACTGTCGGGGATGTTTAAGGAATGGTTTCTCGATTATGCTTCGTATGTGATACTCGAACGCGCTGTTCCGCACATCGAAGACGGTCTGAAGCCTGTACAGCGGCGTATTTTGCACGCTATGAAACTTTTGGACGACGGACGGTTTAACAAGGTCGCCAATGTCATCGGTTCGACGATGCAGTTTCATCCTCACGGCGACGCCTCGATTGGAGATGCACTGGTTCAGCTGGGACAGAAAGACTTACTGATTGAAACACAAGGTAATTTCGGAAACATACTGACCGGCGACGATGCAGCCGCTCCACGTTATATCGAAGCGCGTCTGTCGAAATTTGCACTCGAAGTAGCCTTCAACAGCAAAACGACACAATGGATGGATTCCTACGATGGTCGCAGTAAAGAGCCTGTCACGCTACCGATGAAATTTCCGTTACTGCTTGCGCAGGGAGTCGAAGGTATCGCCGTCGGGTTGGCGTCGAAAATCTTGCCTCACAACTTTAACGAACTCATCGATGCGTCGATAGCATATCTCAAAGGCGACGCATTCGAGATATTTCCCGATTTTCCCACCGGTGGACTCGCCGATTGCAGCGCTTACAATCAGGGACAACGAGGTGGAAAAGTCAAGATAAGAGCAAAAATATCGAAAATCGACAATAAAACTCTTGCAATCACCGAAATACCGTTTGGACTTGACACATCCAAACTGATTGATTCCATTATCAAAGCGAGTGAAAAAGGGAAAATAAAGATAAAAAAAGTGGACGACAACACAGCCAAAGATGTCGAAATTGTCATCCATCTACCGGCGGAAACCTCGGCAGATGTTACTATTGACGCTTTATACGCTTTCACCGACTGTCAAATATCGCCTTCGACCTACGCCTGCGTAGTCAGGAATAACAAGCCGGCGTTTATTTCTGTACATGAGATTCTTACCTCGTCCGCCGACCAAACAAGATACTTGTTGGGCAGAGAGTTGGAAATCAAAATCGAAGAACTTGACGAAGATTGGCATTATTCTTCGTTGGAAAAGATATTTTTTGAAGAACGGATATACCGCGAACTCGAAAAAGATTCGGTTTCGTGGAACGACCAGCTTCAGGCTATCGAAAAGGCGTTTGAACCGTTTAAAGGCTTGTTTAAAAGAGAGATAACAAATGACGATATAGTCAAACTTACCGAAAAACCCGTGAGACGAATATCGAAATTCGACATCAAAAAAGCCGAAGAGCATATTAAAAACGTTGAGGACGAAATAGATGTCGTCAAAAAATCTCTTGCAAACCTCACGGCATATACCATTGAATATTTCAGGAAAATAAAGAAAAAGTATGGAGCCGGAAAAGAGCGTAAAACCGAACTCCGAAGTTTCGACGTCATCAAAGCGACGGAAGTAGTCGTGGCTAATCAGAAACTGTATGCAAATGTAAAAGAGGGCTTTGTGGGTTACGGCGGCGACATAAAACGCGATGAAAACGCTCAATATATTTGCGACTGTTCGGATATCGACGAAATAATCGTGTTTTTCAAAAACGGAAAGTACATTATCTCGAAAGTCGCTGAAAAGGCTTTTGCAGGAAAAGATATTTTGTATGTAAACGTCTTTAAACGAGATGATTCACGCACTGTTTACAATATTATTTACCGTGATGGACGCATGGGACCCATCATGATGAAACGTTTTTGTGTTACGGGAATAATGCGCGACAAAGAATACGACGCAACCAAGGGTAATCCGAACTCTCAAGTCCTTTATTTCAGTGCAAACCCCAACGGCGAAGCGGAAATATTGAAAATCTACTACAAGCCACGTCCACGATTGAAAAAAACAATCGAAGAATTTGATTTTTCGACACAATTGGTGAAAGGACGGAGCGCCGGAGGAAGTATACTCAGCAGAAACGCAATACACAAAATCGTGCTGAAAGAAAAGGGCGAATCTACGCTCGGCGGGCAAAAAATATGGCTCGATAACGAACGTAACAAACTAAATAACGAAAATAGAGGGCTTTATCTCGGAGAATTTTTCCAAAACGATAAAATCCTCGTGCTGACTAAACAGGGTTACTATTACACAACTTCGTTCGATCTGGTGAACAGATATGAAGACGACATTCTAATAATTAAGAAGTTAGACCTCGACGAAGTCTTTACTGCGGTATATTTCGACGCACAACAGAAATTATATTGTGTGAAAAGGATAACATTCGATAAGTCGGTGAATAAAGAACGGTTTATTGATGAAAATCCCGCGTCATATCTTGTTGATTTTTCGGCAGATAATTACCCACAGATAGAAATCGTTTTTGCAGGGAAACACATCAATCACAAACCGGAACTGATTGATGTCGAAGAATTTGTTCCGGTTAAAAATCCGAGAAGCAGAGGACGCAGGCTGTCGGCACGTGAAATCGGTAGCGTCAAGTTTGTAGAGCCTTTGGACAAAAATCCTGCGGCAAACGACGATGACGACAACGATATTTTGCCGCCAAATATGCCCGAAGGTACGCCGATACAGACATCGCTGCTATAAAAAATGAAGGATGTATTAAAAATTTTTGCATGGTATTTATAACTAAAAAACAGTTAATTAGAAAAAAAAGATTAATTTTTTGCAGAAAAAAACAGAACATATCAAAATTAATTTCTACCTTTGCAGCACGAAACTTTAAACAATTTGCTATTGTTCAACGTTAAAATCCTTTATTTTGATATAAAGAAAAAAAATACACTAAATAAAATTTATATGTTTACACAAGAAGAATTAGCTTCTAAAACTCTACCTGAGTTACAACAGATTGCTAAAAGTATAGGACTTACCAAAGTCAGGGTCTATAGAAAAGAAGAACTGATACGGTACATCCTCGACGCGGCGCCTCTAAACAACGGGCACGACGATGACGACGACGACTCATTTGATGATATAATCCATACTAATGAGCCAGATGGACATATCTTCGGTACCGACGAAATCGAACCGGGAGTTATCAAAGTGAAACGACCCGTTGGCAGACCAAGACGCATGAATGTTGATGGAGCATCAACCGAACATGCTCCAATAGAAACAGTTGCCTCCACAGATGGCAACGATGAGGACATAAGAGTGAAACGTCCTGTCGGCAGACCAAGACGTGCACGGATTGGACAGGAGTTAATCGCCTCATCTTCAGTATCCGAATTGTCAAAAAGCGATGGCGAAGAAAAAGGCGAGGAAAAAGTCATCCTGACCATTACAAATTCGTCCCCCGAAAGACCGGCTATAAAGCCGTCGTTACCGAAACTCGAAGAGTATTTCGAAGAAACACAGGAAAAGTCGCAAATCGTTGTGCCTGTGAAAGAAGGATACATCGAAAGAGATGAAGTTTTCAAAGACGAAGTCGTTAAGGACGACAGCCGGATTCCGAAAAAATATGACGAAAAGACGGAGTTCGAAGGCATAATACAAGTGTCGGGAGTATTGGAAGTTATCACCGAAGGATACGGATTCCTGCGTTCGTCGGATTACAACTATCTGAACTCGCCCGACGACATCTATGTCTCTCAGTCGCAGATCAAACTGTTCGGACTCAAAACCGGCGACACAATCAACGGAGTCGTGCGTCCGCCAAAGGAGGGCGAAAAATATTTTCCGCTTCTTAAAGTGATAGAAATCAACGGCAGAGACCCCGATTTTGTCCGCGACAGAGTGCCTTTCGACTTCCTCACTCCGCTGTTCCCGACCGAAAAGTTCAACCTTGTCGGACATGGACACAATAATCTTTCCGTCCGCATCGTCGATATGTTTACTCCGATAGGTAAAGGTCAGCGCGGCCTTATCGTCGCACAGCCTAAAACAGGTAAAACGGTGCTTTTGAAGTCGATAGCCAACGCTATTGCCGAAAATCATCCCGAAGTTTACATGATTGTCCTGCTGATTGACGAACGTCCCGAAGAAGTAACGGATATGGCGAGAAGCGTTAAGGCTGAGGTTGTTGCTTCGACGTTCGACGAACCTGCCGACCGTCATGTACGCGTTGCAAATATCGTTCTCGAAAAAGCAAAACGTTTAGTCGAATGCGGTCACGATGTCGTTATCCTTTTAGATTCGATAACTCGTCTGGCACGGGCGTTTAACACCGTTCAGCCGGCATCGGGAAAAGTACTTTCGGGAGGTGTCGATGCCAATGCTCTGCACAAACCGAAACGTTTCTTCGGCGCTGCACGAAATATCGAAAACGGAGGCTCGCTCACAATTCTCGCAACGGCTCTGACCGACACAGGTTCAAAAATGGACGATGTGATTTTCGAAGAATTTAAAGGAACAGGAAACATGGAATTGCAACTCGACAGAAAACTTTCGAACCGCAGGCTGTTCCCGTCGGTAGATGTCACATTATCAAGCACTCGCCGTGAAGATTTGTTGCTCGATAAAGACGTTATGAACCGGATATGGATACTCCGAAACTATCTCAGCGACATGAATTCCGTCGAAGCAATGGAATTTTTGAGAACACGTCTGCAAAAAACTTCAAGCAACGAAGAATTTTTGATTTCTATGAACAGTTAAAGAGTAAAAAATAAACAAACTATCATTTGTGGGATTTTGCAAATGAAATTATCCCAAAATATCTATTATTAGATAACAGATTGTGTATAAATATGGGCGGACACAAGTCTGCTGGTCGTACGCACTGGGGTCGGTCGCTATGCACTGAGATGGTCGGTCGCTACGCACCGAGATGGTCGGTCGCTACGCACCGAGGCGGTCGGTCGCTACGCACTGAGGCGGTCGGTCGCTATGCACTGAGGCGGTCGGTCGCTACGCATCGAGGCGGTTGGTTGCTACGCACCGAGGTGGTTGGTTGCTACGCACTGAGACAGTCGGTCACTACGCACCGAATGGGCTGGTCTAAACAAAGGAGCTATCTGCCCTAATCAAAAGAGGCTGACGATGTGATTATATTCGTTTCGTACCGAACCCAAAAGCGAAAAGACGCTTAAAATGAGACGACTGAGAGAGATATCGCATGTGAGGTTTACACATCAACAATTTGTAGAGACGCAAAATATTACGTTTCTCTGCTGGAAAACACTGAGATTACATGCGAAATTTCCCGCAATCATTTTTCTGTCTCCCGCAGTCATTTTTACGAAAAGCGTCATTGCGAATTCGCTTTCTATTTCCTTTTGAGTATAAATAAATTATAAATCAGTTACGACTTTAAATTTCGGGACAAGAATTTTCATTATAATCCATCCTATTAAATATGAAACGGAGCATATAGAAAACACTATCATATAGCCTGTATCTATACCATA
>JAITKY010000058.1 GCA_031278135.1 Prevotellaceae bacterium
CATTCATCGCTCCTCACTTTCTCACTCAGAATGTTTTTGCGGGGAAAAAAAATAGCGTATATTTGCACAAAAATTATATGGCGAAATTGCAAAAATATAAGTTTGAACCTGCTGAAGCAGCGGCGCTTGAGTTAGGGAAGAAACCGCCTCAAGCGATAGATATGGAAGAGGCTGTTCTTGGTGCGCTGATGATTGAGAAAAGTGCGATAGTTGATATTCAGGGGATCCTTGTTCCGGCGAGTTTTTATCTTGAAACACATCAGCAAATATACAAGTCGATTATTGATTTGGCGTCGCGTCACGAAGCGATTGATATATATACCGTAGCGGCGGAACTGAAAAAAACGGATAATCTCGAATTTGTTGGTGGCGCATATTATCTTTCGGAACTTACCGGTCGAATCGGTTCGGCGGCGCATATCGAATATCATGCCAAAATCATCGCGCAAAAATATATCCAGCGACAACTGATAGAAATTTCGTCCGAAATACAGCGCGAATCGTTCGATGACAAGATTGATGTGAACGATTTACTTGATTCGGCGCAGCAAAAAATCTTCGAAATAGCCGAGCGGAACATGAAAAACGAAGCCAAGCCCGTGTCGGCTATAATCGAAAAAGCGATTGGAGAAATGGAAATTGCTTCCGCCAGGAGCGACGGATTCAGCGGTGTACCTTCGGGATTCACTTCCTTAGATCGATTAACTTCCGGCTGGCAACCGTCCGATTTAATTATTGTAGCAGCGCGTCCGTCGATGGGAAAAACAGCATTTGTTTTGTCGATGGCTCGTTCGATTACGGTAGATTTCAATAAGGCTGTTGCTTTCTTTTCGTTGGAGATGCAGGATGTTCAGCTCATTAAGCGATTAATGATAAGCGAGACAGGTATTTCGTCCGAAAAAATCAAGAGCGGGAAACTCGAAGATCACGAATGGTATCAGTTGGAGACAAAAATACAAGCGCTGTCGGATGCACCTCTATTTATTGACGAAACGCCTGCACTGTCGATATTCGAATTTCGTTCGAAAGCCCGCCGTTTAGTGCAGAATCACAAAATTGAACTGATAATAATCGACTATCTTCAATTGATGACCGGGCCTCCGGGAACAAACACTATGCGTGAACAGGAAGTTTCCGCTATTTCGCGTTCGTTGAAAGCGATAGCCAAAGAACTTAACGTTCCGATTATTGCTTTATCGCAGTTGAACCGAGCAGTAGAAACGCGGACAGGAAATAAACGTCCGCAACTGTCCGATCTTCGAGAATCGGGCGCTATCGAACAGGACGCCGACATTGTTGCATTCATTCATCGTCCCGAATATTACGGGTTTCGTGAAGACGAAGATGGAAATTCCTTAGCCGGTATTGCCGAAATAATTCTGGCTAAACATCGTAATGGAGCAGTCGGGGACGTACGGCTTCGGTTCCGAAGCGAAGAAGCCAAGTTCTACGACCTCGAAGATCCGGGAATATCTCCGCTGATTCAGAGTAGCGCTCACACAGTCGGCTCTAAAATGAATAACGATTTTTCGATGGACAGCGTTGCGAATAACAGTTTCCCAAATAATATTTCGGAATTTGACATTACAAGCGCTGATGCACCGTTCTAAAAAAAATGATTACTTTTGTCGCTTGAATTAAGATAAAGATTATGTATAAAAGATACTTGATTACTTCGGCATTACCTTATGCAAACGGTCCCGTTCACATCGGACATCTGGCAGGGGTTTATATTCCTGCCGATATTTATGCGCGTTATCTGCGCCTGAGAGGACGTGATGTTGTATTCATCGGCGGGTCGGACGAACATGGAGTGCCGATTACAATAAAAGCAAGACATTTAGGTGTTTCCCCTCAGGATGTAGTCGATAAATATCACAATCTGATAAAAGATTCGTTTGAACGTTTCGGGATAACATTCGATATTTATTCGCGAACGACTTCGCGTATTCATCACGAAACGGCTTCGGAATTTTTCAGGAAACTGTATAATGACGGAAAATTTATCGAACAGACATCGGAACAGTTCTACGACGAAGGAGCCGGTCAGTTTCTTGCCGACAGATATATCATCGGGACATGCCCGAAATGCGGTTTCGAAAAAGCATACGGCGACCAATGCGAATCGTGCGGAAGTACTCTCAGCCCTAACGAATTGATTAACCCGAAATCGGCAATTAGCGGCAGCATACCCGTTATGAGGCAAACATCGCACTGGTATCTGCCTTTAGATCAGTATCAGGATTTTCTTGAAGACTGGATTCTGAACAATCACAAAGAGTGGAAAACAAACGTTTACGGACAGTGCAAATCGTGGCTGGATCAAGGATTACAACCGCGGGCGGTAAGTCGCGACCTGGCGTGGGGTGTGCCAATCCCAGTCGAAGGCGCCGAAGGAAAAGTATTGTACGTATGGTTCGACGCTCCAATAGGTTATATCTCCAATACAAAAGAACTTTTGCCCGATACATGGGAAATGTACTGGAAAGACGCCGAAACAAAACTTGTGCATTTTATCGGTAAGGATAATATTGTTTTTCACTGTATTGTATTCCCGTCAATGTTGAAAGCACACGGCGATTTCATTCTGCCGGATAATGTGCCTGCAAACGAATTCCTAAACCTCGAAAACGACAAAATCTCTACATCGGGAAATTGGGCAATATGGTTGCACGAATATCTAGACGAATTGCCGGGAAAGGAAGATGTATTGCGGTATGTGCTCTGCGCAAATGCTCCCGAAACAAAAGATAACGACTTCACATGGAAGGATTTCCAGACACGTAACAATAGCGAACTTGTGGCCGTGCTGGGCAATTTCGTCAACAGGGCTTTGATACTCACTCAAAAATATTTCGACGGAAAAGTTCCCGAAATCAACGATTTGACCAATTATGACAAAGAAATGATTGCCGAAATTCCGGTAATCAGACAGGAAGTCGAAAACAGTATCGAAACATTCAAGTTCAGGGAAGCATTAAAAAAAGCAATGGATCTTGCTCGTCTGGGCAATAAATATCTGGCTGACACAGAGCCATGGAAAACTGCCAAAACGGATATGAATAGAGTTGAAACGATCCTGAATATTGCCCTGCAAATATCTGCAAATCTATCGATTATTTTCGACCCGTTCCTGCCGTTTTCGATGAAAAAACTGCGCAGGATGTTGAATATCGACGCTATAGAATGGGATAAACTTGGAACACTCAGTCTTTTATCCGGAGGACACCAACTGGCTGTTCCAGAATTGCTTTTCGACAAAATCGAAGACGACATTATCGATGCCCAAATAAATAAACTGCAAGTCACTAAAAAATCCAATATTTCCGTCGTTGTCCATCCAGAAAGCGCTCCGCCGAAAGAAACGGTTCTGTACGACGATTTCGAAAAAATGGATATACGTATCGTAACAGTCATCAATACCGAACGTGTTCCAAAAACGGATAAATTGCTGAAACTGACTGTCGATACAGGCATCGATACCCGTACTGTCGTATCGGGAATAGCGGAGTTTTATAAGCCGGAAGATATAACCGGCAAACAGGTCTGCCTATTAGTAAACCTCGCTCCGAGAAAAATCAAAGGAATAGAGTCGCAGGGAATGATACTTATGGCAAAAGATGCTTCCGGAAAAATGTGTCTGATGCAACCGTCGGAAATAATAAACAACGGAGCGGAAATAGGTTAAAAACGATGAATGCCAGCATTCATCACTGAAAAAGACGCTAAAAAG
>JAITKY010000072.1 GCA_031278135.1 Prevotellaceae bacterium
TCTCTCATAAGTTCCATATATCCTTTTAGGGAGATATGTTTTTGAGGAAATCGTTCCGGCGATGACAGTTACCACGCAGGTATCCGATTTGCTTCCTGCGGTGGCGATAATCTTAGCCGAACCTTCGGCAATAGCGGTAACAAGTCCATTAGTGACAGAAACTACGGTAACAGGCGCTACGTCTTTGGTAGTGCCGCTTATTGTCCATACGACCGTTTTGTCATCGGCATTGTCGGGCGTTACGGTTGCCGTCAGCGTTTCGCTTGAAGCCACAGCGAGCGTGAGCGTGTGTTTGTTAAGTGTCACTCCTGTAACTTCAACAGAGTCTTTCTCGTCTTTCTTGCAGGAGCTTATTGCTACAACCGTAAACAGGCAGACGAGTACCATTTTAAAAAAATCTCTTTTCATGTTTATGTTTATTTAATTTAATTAATAATTTAACTCTCAATTAATATAAAGTTTGCCGAAAGACAGACAAAGTTTTTATTAATTTGGGGACAAATGTAATCATTTTTTTTGAAAAACAACTTTTTCATTATTTTTATCTAAATTTACAACACCTTTTTTGAAAAGTCAAACATTAAATGGTAGATTATTTTCGTGGATATTCCAACTTTATGACAGGAATAGTATGAATATTCAAAGCAAGGATTTATTTGTTTTTTCGTAAGTTTTTTTTCGGTATTTATTTGTATAAAAGTGTTTTGCAAGAGTTGATTGATAAAATCGACATTTTTGTGAATATCTATCTTCGAAACTACAAAGCCAATCATTCCGGCGGTATTATTGTAAAACGGATATTTCATTTCATTTGTAAAACGAGCAATACCATTTAGAATATACTCGTTATTAAATTTGGTTTTTCCATTCAAACGCTTACATTCAATGACATAAAAAGCATTTGTATCTGAAAATGTAGTTTCCTGTGAAATTATTTTAATATCAAATCTGCCTTTATCATTTTTTGTTGGGGCTTCCGGTTGAAAATAATGATTTTTTAACTCAATTTTATTTCTGACACTATTATCATTCAAATAGTTATTTATCAATTCATTTCTGATTTTATTTTCATCATTGGGTAAAATAATTCCGCTATCAATCATCAAATAATAACATGCAATTATTTTTTCCATAATAATTTCAAACTCTGTATTAGAATATGTAATTCGATATCCGAAGACAGATGCATTAGGTTGTTTTATATTCATTTTCCATCCCTCCCTGCTTTAAGTATGGCTTCGGCAAATTCATTAATATCCAAATACCCAACCGCTTTATGCCATAAACATTTTTCATTGGGTTTGAAAACATAAAAATATTCCTTTTCAAAACCTTTTATATCTTTTTGAATAAAAAGTTGATCGGTAATTTTTGTTGTACCTGATTGTATGATTGTTTGGAATAAACCACTTACGTCTGCTTGCTTATCTATCCAAACAATATCGTCTTTATATTCTGAAGCAGAAATAACTTTAAAGAACATTCCGACAATCTGTTGAGTATGCCAAATTTCAACAATAAATTTTTTCTCTATTTTCTCAAAATTTGGAGCGAAACGTTTGATATACAAATTAGCATAATCGTTCAGAATGTTATCATTGATTTCGCAAGGCCGAAAAAATTTTTCGTATCCAATATGTTCCATCTGTACAGGAATAACAATATTATTTGTATAATCAAGCAAAAATTCTTCTTCTTTTGAGATCGAAAAAGCATCATAAATAGCCTTGTCTAATTCAATATATTTTTCATTTATTGCTTTTTGAATTTCCGGTTTTTCGAATGTTGATTGGAATTTTTGAATTAATAAATTCTCCAAATCTTCAACTTTATTTGAAATACTGTTTGTTTTTGGAAAAGGAATATTTAACTTTTCTTCATCGTGAGATTCTTCCCGTTCTATACAAGTAGAACTAAATACTTGGATATTAAAATAAGAAAAAAAAGAAGAATTTAAAATACCTGCTATTTGTCTTAAACGGTCAATATTATCAAGTTTTATTGCAGTTAGAGAACTTTTGAATATAGCATCTTTTTGATTTACTGCCGAAATACATTTTAATTCTTTATTATTTCCTCCGGCAATTAACAACATCGGCGCTTTATATAACTCCGATTTGCGTGGTCTATGCACTATTCTATGCTTCCATGTTTTATTATTATTTGGATTTATCCAAAATTGCCGAATATCTGTTTTTGTATCTAAAAATTGTTTTCCTACCAACTCTGACGCATCATTTTTGTCGCCACCGCCAACCATTATGCCCTGTCCTGCAATTAAATTATCATCTTTATCAATAATATCTCGTATTGTTGGATAATCTTCTTTCAGGCGTTTTATAAAATTAAAATCCATATACGAGCCATATACCAACAATTTCCACAACCAATCATATTTTTTCAATCTGTCTTGCTGTACTGTTTTAACGTCGTGTCGATAAATGGAGAATATCTTAAACATTGAAAAGAAACGATTCGGTTTCAATGTAATATGTTCAATAAGATTGGAGTCCGTATTTTTCCCGTTTGCATAACCGAAAAACAATACACAGGCAGGCGCCACGGCTTTGTCGTTTGATTTGTCGAAAATTTCCCGTCTGACAGGGGCTAATTCAAAAACCTTTTCAATCAAATAATTCTGTAGAAAATATTGTCTGAAATCTTTACTTTGCAAATTATACAGCACCTTGCTCGTAACAATCAAAGCACATTTTGTGTTTTCGGCACAGAAATCACTGCTGCGAAACAAAAATGCCTGTGCAATTTCTTTATTGCCGATAAGATTCGTGGTTCGATGAATTTTTTCGTTCTTTTTTCGTTCTTCTATATATTTAATATATACAGGTTTTTCTTTTTCGTTCTTTCCGCGAAACCATGGCGGATTACCAACAATGTAATCGAATTTAATACTGTCAAAAATAGTATTAAATTCAGCTTTTTTATCAAAGAAATCGGCGCAAAAGAAATTTGTACCGTTTAGTTTTGGAAACTTAAAATCGGCTATTTCTGGCGGTTCCATATAATCCAGCAGGGTTATATAAACTGAAAAGATAGATATTTGCACTGCGCTTTCATCTTTGTCGATTCCATAGATATTGTTTCGTACAATATCTTTTATACCGTTTTTGAATTGTTCTCTGTCGTCGGAGGCGTTTTCCTTATATTTTTCAATCATTTTTCGCAATGTTTCCACGAGAAAAACACCCGATCCGCAGGCAGGATCTAATATTTTGCAGTTATATGCCTGATTATCCGATATAAATTTCTCTATTGTTTCCGACAATATATAATCTGCCAAAAACAGGGGCGTATAATAAGCGCCCTGCTTTGCCTGATTTTTACTGCCGATAAAATACTCATATACATTGCTGATAAATTCAATGGGAATAATCGAAAAATCATACAAATCAAACAAAGATTGTTGTCCGGTAGAAATTTCCTGACTTTTCAACAATTTTATTAAAACAGAATATGCTTCTTGTGGCGCTTCTTTATATTCAGTGTCTTCTAAATGAAACAAATCGCCATTGAACCCGGCTTCCTGGTCTGCCAAAGCGTTGAAAAACTGTTTGGCTCGGTCGGGTTGTTGAAGTATGTCGCAAAATTCCTCGTTTGTTCGTTCTTTTGATTCGTCATCAAAATATATTTTGACTTTTCTATCAATCAAATAGCGAACAAAAATAACCTTGCCCAGTAAAGCGTTTGCAATTTTTACATATCGCTTTTGTATATCGTCATTGTTGTCATTTACAGGCGAAAACTGCTTTAAAATCTGGTTTCTTGCGGCATCGATATTGTCTAACAATTTGTTATCAACTCTGTTTTCGTAACTTAATTCTTTTTCGTAAATCTCCCAAGTTTTACCCGTAACTAATTGGAAATATGAAAAATTTGTTAACTTATCATCACTGCCTAATTTTTTCAATGTATTTTCATTTGCGAGTAAATTGAATCCGTTAAAAATCTCAACACTGCCATTATTCACGACGATAATTACAGGTATTTCGTTGAGATTCCAGATTTTTTTGTGCAAATAGTTATCTGTCCGGTTTTCAAAAAACAAAATCAATGGCTTACCATCAAGACAGAAAAAAGCATCGGGATCGATTTGTTCCAAACAGCGTTTTACTCGACTTGATAAATGCAAATCTGTGTTCCGATTCGCTATTTTGGTATAATACAAGCCATTTGTTGTGTCAATACCCAATGTTTGGAATATATTGTTTAGATTATTCATAATTAATTATCCTCAATTTGACAATGTTACGCTTAATCCGAATCCGAAATACGTTTCCGACCTCGAAATTGCTGAAACCCAAGGCATATTGACGTCGTAGTTATAAAATCCTCGCAAAATAATTCCCTTGTACACAGTGTAATCGGCAGATATTCGTATTGAAGTTTTGCGGTTTCCGGCAGACAGTTGAGTTACTTGTTCCGTTTCTTCGAGGCTTCGGATAAAACTTTGGTCGTTACCGTAACTGAATCCGGCTGTAAGTTTCAGGTCTGTATCCACTTTTTTTTGCCGGTTTTCGCCGAATTTGAAGATCAGGGGAACTTTTTTGAAGAAATACGATACATCAGCCCTGTATATAAGATCTGTCATTTCAAGTATCTGATAATTAGAGAGACTTAAGCCCAGAGTTCTGTTTTTTGTGACACTGAAACTCGTTGTCAGGTCGTTTTGCCACGTAAGATTTATCTTAAACAGCGGATTGAATGATTCTCTGATACTGATATTCATTATGTTATTTTTGGGAATATAGTCTCCGAGCTGGTTTTGTACCCAACTGTAACCGTAATGGTCTGAAGCAAATTCGTCGTTCCAATTGTATGCGTTGATAGAGTATATCGAACTGTAAGCGTGTTCGATACTGCCACTTCGGAAATAGCGTTTGAAGAGTTCGGAGCGCGAAAATCCCGAATATTTGATTGTCCAGTTTGGCAGTGGAATGTTCCAGAAATTACCCAGCGACACTTTTGAGGGCGACTGTCCGGTATATGCTGCCCTAAACGCCGGTATCAAAGCCTCTTGCGACAGTTTGCCGTAACCAAACGGAAATTCTCCGCCGCCCGGATTGTAACTTCCGCCCGATTTGTTCTGTCGTTCACGGGCAAATCTCCATGCAACATCTTTCCTGTAACTGTTGAAACGATCGAAAGCGTCTGACTGATAGTTTTTTCCAACCCTGTATTTTTGGAACGCTGTTTTCAAAGTTATCACCGAAATGCTGAAACTTCCGACTGCCTGAGTAACGTCATTACCGTAAACTATATCGTACGTTGTGAGGTCTTTACGTTCGTTACGCGAGCCTGTCAGAGTTATCTGCAAATCTCTTATCGGTTCGACTGTCATACGCATGGTCAAATCGGTCGATTTCTGCATCACATAAGGGTTAATCATAGTCGAATCGTTTGTTATCCAGCCATACGACTTTGCTCTTAACAGAAAATCGGTCGCCTGCCCGCCCATGACAAAATTAAGTCCCGGAGCGAGATAGTTATTGAAACTGTTCAATCCTATTATTTTGGGTGTACCCATGAAACCCGGCAAAACCGACTGTTCGGTTTGGTCGTATTTTATCGACCCCGAACGAACCATCATCAGCATACGTGTCAGTAATTTAAGCGAGTATGTCCCAGCTCCGTCTATTTTTGGAACCTTGCCTTTGACTACTACTTTCGCCCTTGTATCCGAATCGACCAGCACCGAAACCCTGTTTTTGTCTAATGTTTCGGAGATGGCTTTTACCGCCGTACCATTCTCATTTACAACAGATATAGTTACATCTTCCGTTCCAAGTCCATGATTAATAGTGCGCCGGTTGTCTGCTCTCAGGTTATACACCCTTGATTCAAAGGTTTTTTCGACCATTTCGGGTTTCTTTTTACCCTCAAATTCGTCGTTGATAGATTGCAGAAATTTCGATTTGTTATACAATTTTTTAAAATCGGCGTCGAGATTTCCGGATATTGTACGTCTGTTGGCAATAGTGTTTCCCGGTTCGTAGATGTATCCGTCGAAATCGCTTTTAGACAAAATTGGCGCTGAAACCCAGTTAAATGAGCCGCTATATGTTGTTGTTCCCGACAGCCAATCCACAGGTTTAAATTTGCTGAACGGAACTTGCCATGTCAGTCCAAAATTGTGACCGAAATCAACTGTTCTGCCGAAATTTTTGATATTCGACCATACCGAATCTTTCCAATGATTATATCCGGCAGGATCTAACTTGCTGTTTACCATACCTTCCGGCTCGTCGATTCGTGCGATATTCGAGGCTGAATACGTAAAAGTCAGACTGCGAGCCAAATTCCATGTGAGATTATAAGTACGAGTCCATCTGAAATCTTTTGAGTAATAGGATGGCAATTTCGCTTCAGGAAAGGCTATATTCCTGTTTTGACGTTCGTTATACATCCTGTACAATTCAGTCGAAAACGAAAACTGATTCGGAACAAGATTAAAATTAAAATCACGTATCAACGCCAGCCACGGCGAACTCAAAAACGAAATTTTCTTAAACGGTTCAATATAAGGAGGTGTGATGTTGTATCCATAAGTAAAACCGCCGCGATATTCCTTAAACAGATACCGTTCAATATTAACATTGTGCTGAAACGTTTCGTTGTATGCAAAATTCATGCTCAGATTGGAAATATTCACTATTCCACCCTGTTTCATTCCGCTTGGCGCTATGCGCATATTGCTGATATTAAACGATTTGGTTTGAGTATAATCCTGAGCCAGCGTTCTCAACGAATCTCTTTGCGCCTTAGTATTAAGAGATTTCATCGCATCACGATATTTCATATCCGGAGAGAGAGGATCGTACATCGGATTGGCAAAACGTTCCGAAAATCCGAAAAATACGGGAATGTTCAAACCTATTTTCTGCGAAAAGAAACGACCAAATTCCAAACTCGACAAAATATCGTATCGATACACATCTTCCTGACTGCGTTCCTGTTGCGTCTGTTCCAAACCGCCAAATCCTGTCGTAACAAAATTTCCTGACATCGAAACATTTCCGAAATCGGCTAACCGGATACCCAAATTGGCTGTACCTGCCCAACCGCCTTTATTTTCGAAGTCCGAAAGTCGTAACTCGTTCACCCATATTGCTCCCGACTTCGGCAAACCCATATCGCTAACTATTTCTTTCTTTATCGGGTTACGGATTCCAATCATCATGGTTTTCACACGTCCAAGATTCGGATTTCCTTTTACACGAATGGTATGACTGCCTCTAACTTGCTCATACATAACATTCACCGACCCTCCGTTAGCATTACGGAACGCTTTCAGTTCGGTAAAATCCGACAGGTTGATATCCAGCATGTTTTCTTCGGGCCACACGACATATCTCTGATTGTCAAGATAAAATCCATGAGGCGTCAGTTTCAGCGGTATTTCGTATTCGTAATAATTGTTCTGCAAGTCGCTACCTACACGCATAAATAACGATAAATCATCGTTTTGCAGATTCATATCGGTAGTCAATGCTTCGGCATGCACATCCATTTGCAACCGCCGGTATTGCCGCAAATCATATGTAATTGTCTTATACACAGCTTTTGCATCGCCGTCGGGCAAATCTTTCACAACCAATTGCAATGCTTGTTCATTGAGTTCACGTTCCTGTATGGTATTGACATCGACAACTCTGTCGGTATTAGGCGGTAAGACGTAGTTTACCGGAATCCGTTGCGAACTTTCTTCGATATTGACAACAGAAACCTCGAAAGCGGAATTGCCTATTTCCGGTTGAGTTAGCCCTTCCTGTCCCTGCAAAAGCGAATAATTGAATTTCCGCCATTCGCTACGTACAAGTTCGAGCGAGGCGAAACGCATAACCGTAGTATCTTCAAAATTTTTCAGAAACATACGCATGAATCTCACTGATTTAAAGTCGCTTATTGGTCCTACAATCTTCTGATAATCGCTAAGCGGAATACGGAATTGATACCAGCGGGTCGTATGTTTTTTGCCCGAATTGGGGAAAACAGTGTCTTTCACGATAATATCCGAAATGAAATTGTCACCGATTCTCATATCGGGACGCATACGTATATGATATTGAAAATAACTTTCGTTTTCTTCCATTGTGTTATCTTTGTTAATATCCTCCATATCAGGATTTACCGTATATACTTGACTTTCGTTTCCCAAGTCGGAATTTGAAGAGTTGCCTTCAGGATTGTTGAAATCCTTGTAACGTTCCATGATTGTCGAACGCCGCTGGTCGTGCACGGGGTCGCGATAGTAAACAAAATCGTCACTTGAAGGGTCGTGCAGCAGTTTTTCACGCGCTGTCTGACTGGTTATTCTGCTCTGTATTTGTTGGATAAAGTCGCCAAAGAAAAGGGTTTCCAGTTCGCTGTTCATACCATCCAACCCTATGTCTTTGATTTTGCGTGAATTGGCGTCGCTGTCGAAAGTATTGACTAACGCCGAATTTTTAGGGACATATCCCCATTCGGTTCGTACCATCATGGTTGTGTCGTATGGATACGGAATTCCCTGTTCATGAGCCTTATAACCGTCACGTAAAACATCTTCCGACACTGTGCCGAGGTTGATGTAGAAATCGCCGCCTTTCGAATTTGGATGATATGTAAACGGATCCATCAGCCAAAATTCGATATAATCATAATTGCCTGCTTCCAAATCGGTTATAGGCAACGAACTCATTATTCCCGCCCAGCGTGTTTTCGGGTCCCGCAGAAATCCGTTATTGTCAATCTTATCAAAGTCATAGTTATACGGTCCTCTTTCGTTGGGATAGTAGTTGAGATTCAAAGTTTGCAATTCGTAAGGCACGCCTTCGGGAAGTTGCCTGTTCGGGTAAATATCGCGCACCGGAATATTGCAAACCCAAAAATTTTCCTGATATTTTGCCGGATCTTGAGTGTAGTATCCTGGTGTAGATGAGGAATTTCGCAACAATTCGGGGTCTGTATAGTACCATGCAAGTTTTGCTCTTTTGTAACCTGCGGCAGGGTCGTTGTGTCTCGAACCTTCCGGAAAAAGGTCTTCCTGTCCTTGCGGAACGCTTGCGAGTGTCCATGCCAGATAGTTTTTCAAATTAAGTCCGCTTTTCGAGCCTTCGAAATCGTCGAGAAATAATTTTCCTTTGATGCCTCTCGGTTGTCCTGCGATGAGGTTAGCGACTTCTGCTCTGAAACTTATGGACGATTTTGCGTTGGAATTGACAAAAGGAAGACTGCTTAACAGGTTTGTCAAAAATTTGGATTCCGAACTGTAGGCTGTGTGCAATCCCCATATTGCGTTCGATATGGGTTCTTCGCCATAAGCAATTTTCTGTGTCATAGGTTTTTCGTTCAGATAAAGCAGAGTGCCTCCAATCCGGAAATTATTGTTGAACCGGTATTCTGTATTGACGCCTAACATAGTCTTTGTTTGCATATTATACATTTCCCGATCCTCTAATTTTATACTTATGGGAACATTCGAATTAAGATATCCCGGATTGATGATAGTAACTCTTCCCAACAAATAATTCACTTGATAGTCAATGCCTTCGAGCAAAGTAGCGCCTCCGGCAGTAACAACAACAGAACCTTCGGCAACATTGGTTGCTCCCAAATCTATTTCGCCCTGCGACGAGGCTTCGTAGAAGCCTCTGATAAGGAATTTGTTCTTTTCGGCAAGTTCTTTGGCTTTGACTAAAGTCGAATCATACAATTCCTGATATATGTATTTCGAAGCAATAAGGTCGTTGTTGAATTTGGTTTTCAGATCATTACCAAAAGGTTCAAGCGATGGTAAGATTATCATGCCTTTAGCGACGTCTATCGTTATTCCCTGCATAAAATCGAACACTCCGTCGGGATACGCATCTCCGTTCTGATTAACTTTATCGAGTCCCAACACGCTGATTAATGGCTGTTTGTCTATCGAACCTTCGGAAATATATGGTACGGATGTGCCCAACTGACTGTCTTCGTAGAATATGTTCAGCTCAAAATTATCGGGTTTCAAATGGAATGCGTTCAGGGAATATATATTCTTCATCATCAGTTTCCATGTCGGAAGGTGAGGTGTGAGTATAGTTCCTTTGATTAATTTGAGGATCAGGGTACTGTCGGAACCTGTTGTTCCTGAAGTCGAAATTTCGCCGACTTTGAAAGTGCGTCCGTTTAGTGTATATTCGTATGCCACAGCCAAAACTTCGTCTTCTCTGAGCGGCGTGCTGAGAGAAATAAATCCAAGTTGTGAATTTAACGTAAATTCACCATCAGTAAGTTTTCGAGCGCGTTCGAGTTTTTCGTAATCTTTGCCTGAAGTGAAATTTCGTCCCGATAGAGGTTGCAGAGCTGCCGCAATCTGCGAAAAATTCCGTAGATTGTATGTGCTTGTCATCGATTGATATAGCCTGTTAGCATCATTCGCCGGATATGATTTTCCAGCATTTGCGCCAAATTCGGGAAGGTTGTTGTAAATTTTGGAAGGCTCTGCCAAATCCATGAATGCCACAATATTGCGTTGATTATTGTTGCTCATGTTGATGGAGTTAGTCCGGTTTGTAACCCAGACTTCTACTTTTGTGATATTGACTCCCGAAGTTATAAGTGGCCGTTGCGAGAGCGCCCGGTTGTAATTATCTCTGAAATAATGCGAAAGAAAAAAATGTTGATTTGCGCGGTATTCGTCGGCGGCAATTTCGAACTCCCGCGATTGCGCTCCTCCCTTAACGTCAATGGTTTTCGACTGTCCTCGCTGTTGCGATGCGAGCAGGGTCATGTATAATTTGCCGAATTTCAAGTCCGCACGACCTCCAAACAGACTCATACTTCCGGATATCAGCGAATTACTTATCGGCATACTTATATTTCCGAGTTCCAGATTTTGGAGAATATCATCTTCGCCTCCTTTGTATCCGATGTTCAGATTTGTCTCGAAATCGAAAGTAGAATTGGGGTCAAAGGTGAAATTCAGTTTGATACGTTCGCCGATACTTCCTGTCAGGTTCAACTGGTAAATCGCTTCAAAATTCGGCGAAACAGTTGTCCTGTAAGGCGGTGGAGTAAGCGGATTATTGATTCTGGTGGACTTGACTCCCAACCTGACATCTACCCGTCCATTGAAATTGACGACAATATCACTTCCTCCGAAAACTTTTTCAAACGCTTTGTTATTTACGCTTCTACGAAACGAAGGCATGTTTCCGCCTCCGCCGTCGGTTGCTCTGGCGTTGCTTTCACGCTGTCGTAACCACGAATTACTCATGGCTTTAACTATGGTTTCTTTATCGTATTCTTCTTTCGAGAGAATCTTGAACGGTATCCCTGTTTTCTCTTCTCCTTTTTTATAGTACAGATAACGGTCTGTGTCAGGGTCATATACAACTGTTTCTTCATTGTCGAATTGTGAAAAGGGCGAATATGCAACGCTGTCGGAAGAGCGATTCTGAGCCGGAACAGTGTAACCCGTAACTGTCAAAATTATGATTAGAAAAAATCGTGGTAATCGTCTGATATTTCGTTTAAACATACAATCAATGTTATTTTTTTACATCTGTTTGAAAGCCGCTTTAAGCAACTCTTGAACAGTCGCATATTTTGTCGCTTTCAATAGTTTATCTAATACTTTTTCGGCAGCCGCTTTGGTGTAACCCATTGTTATCAACGCCAATAACGCTTCTTCTTTCTGTTCGTTACCTGTCGCTTGTCGGGTGAACAAATCGACGCTCGCTCCTGTGGTCGTAATCTTATCCCGCAAATCGACAACTATTCTCTGGGCAGTCTTAAGTCCAATTCCTTTAACGCCTTTCAACGTGTTGATGTCTTCTTTGAGTATCGCCGCCCTGATTTCTTCGGACGACAACGACGAAAGCATTATCAAAGCGGTGTTTGCCCCTACTCCATTGACGTTTATGAGTAAACGAAAAATATGACGCTCGTCTTCGTCAAAAAAACCGTACAACAGATTCGCATCTTCACGGATAATCTGATGAATATTTAATTTAGCCGTCGTGGCGTCTGCAAGTTTCGTGTATGTCTGAAGCGATATAATTATCTTGTATCCAATCCCATGCACATCTAAAACCGCATAAGCCGGCGTTACCAAAACTAATTCCCCTTTTATATATTCATACATCTCTCTAATAAATTCTTTTACTAATTAAACAAACTAACTTGAAAACAAAAGTAGTATTTTATTTTGTAATAACCGATTATTTTATTATTCTCAAAGTTAAATGCCTTGTTTATAATATGTTATTTTACATGTAAAAAATGATTTTGCGTTGAGAAATAAAGATGATTTTGTATGGTTTTTGCGAAATTCATTGCCCGGATTGTCGAAGATAAAGAATAAATTGAGCCGGATACCGAGTGAATTTGAAATGAATAAACCTATCGCCTGTTTCATGTTTTTTAGCGAAGACTTGTGATGATTTTTTTTCAAAAACAACAAAACAATTTTAAAACAAATCCGATTTATGGGCTTTCTGTAACGAAAAATAGATACAGATTATTATTTTCACAATAAAAAGTGAAATACGGTTTTTTTTCCGAGGAATTGTTTTACATTTATATGCAACAGGCGAGTTTCGTGTTACTAAATTTGTATGTGACTTAAAAATTCAATTCTTGCGAAGTTTCCATTGGATAAATATCACTAATGCGACTAATGTACAGACTGTTCCGATGATATAACCGGTATTTGACGGCAATCCTATTCCTTCGGGAGCAACCATGATATACGTTGATATCACCATTGTCATAAATAGCGCTGGCAAAAGAGTTATCCAGTAAAACTTGTTTGCTTTTGCCAAATAGACGGTTACAGTCCAAAGCGTAGCAGTTGCAAGCGTTTGGTTCGACCACGCAAAGTATCGCCATATAACGTCAAAGTTTATTTGCAGAATGCCCAGCGCTACAATAAATAATGGTAACGACACAATGAGCCGGTTGCTGACTGATTTTTGGCTGTAGTTGATAAAATCGGCGACAATGAGTCGTGCTGAACGGAAAGCCGTGTCGCCCGAAGTTATTGGCGCTGCAATCACGCCGATAATTGCCAGTAAACCACCGAATACGCCCAACCACGAGTGTGCTATTTTATCGACAACCACAGCAGCATTGTTGTCGTTGGCTTTAAGAAACTCCTGTAATCCGCCTACCGAGCCGAAAAAACTTATTGCCGCAGCAGCCCAGATCAGGGCGACAATACCTTCGGCAACCATTGCGCCGTAGAACACACGTCGCCCCTGCCGTTCGTTTTTCAAACAGCGTGCCATCAAAGGCGATTGTGTTGCATGGAAACCCGAAATAGCTCCACAGGCTATGGAGATGAACAACATCGGAAACAACGGATATTTGCCGGCATTGGGATGCATGTTGTGTAAACCGGAAAAATTCATTTCGGGCATTACGCCGTTCCAAATCATGCTTACAGCGATTCCCAAAGCCATAAACAGCATCGCAAATCCAAAAAACGGATAGATTTTACCGATTAACTTGTCTATCGGCAACAAAGTCGCTCCGATATAGTAGATAAAAATAATTATGCCCCAAAAAGTTACTCCGACATATCCACCGGTCATGTTTGCCAAAAGTTTCGCCGGTCCAGCGACAAACACAGCGCCAACCAGCACCATCAGCAAAACAGTGAATGCCCGCATAAACTGTTTAAAGCCGGCGCCCATATATTTACCCGCAATTTCGGGAAGGCTCATGCCGTTGCTGCGTATCGAAAGCATTCCCGAAAAATAATCGTGAACAGCGCCTCCAAAAATTGTCCCGAAAACAATCCACAGAAAAGCAGAATATCCGAACATCGCACCCATAATCGCTCCAAAAATAGGACCTAAACCGGCGATATTCAAAAATTGAATCAAAAAAATCCTTTGCCAGCTCATTGGAACATAATCAACTCCATCGGCATGAGTATATGCCGGAGTTTTTCGCTCGGGCTGAATCACGAAAATCCGCTCAACAACTTTGCTGTAAACAAAATACCCCACAAGAAGCAAGACTGTGGAAATACAAAATGTTATCATAATTCTTAATTTCTTATCCAGTATTGATTTCGTCCGAACAGTCCGCGTTTATCGAGCGAACCCCTCAAGACAAGTTTACCCGATTTTTCATCGATACTGATAGAAGCGTAATACTTTTTCCCATTTTCGGGATCGAGCACTGTTCCGCCTTTAAGCGATTTACCATCGACTTTCATTCCGGCGATAATGATCAGACCAAGAATCGGTTTGTTTTTGTTTTCACCTTCACATTTTTCGCACACGGCATCGGCATATTTGTACATCTTTTCGATTTTACCGTAATATAAACTGTCGGTAGAATCTTGATATATACGTACTGATGAACGAATTTCTCCTGTTTTGTCATCGACCGTTTTCCACTCGCCCAATATTGCCGAAACCTGCGCGCCGACAGAACTTGAAGACAATAAAGTCATTATTACAAAAATAACTCTTATATAACTCACGGTCAGTAAATTTTAGCGCTTGTCCATTTAACAATATTATGCAATCTCGTATAGTTTGTTTCCATACTTCCCAGCAGTTTCCACTGAGCCAGCGTCCGGTCAAGATTATGTCGGGGATATTTGATTTTGTAGTAAAGATCCCCGTCGAGATAGTCTGTTAAAAATCTTATTACTTGCATAAACGTCATCAGTTTAGCGCCGAAAGCGAGATTGTCGATTTCGACGTCGGTCAGAAATGCTTTTGCTTTGCGCAGATATCCTTTAGTATAAGCCTCGAATACAGCAAAATTTACCGACACATTACTGAGGACAGTATCATCTTCTTTACCGTTGTTGGCGCCCGTGCGCATAAAATCGCCGAAATCGGACAACACATATCCCGGCATGACCGTATCCAAATCGACAACGCACAAAACTTCCTTGCCTTCGGAATCGAACAGGATGTTGTTCACTTTCGTATCGCAGTGATTTATACGCTTTGGCAACTTTCCTTCCCTGTGTAGCCGTTCGGACAAACACATTGCGTCGGCGCGATTTTCCATAGCATCGATTATATACTGTACTTGTGACCGACGCCATGCGAGATCATTTCTGACGGCTTTTCTGAAAATCTCTAAACGGCTTTCAATATTGTGGAAATCAGGGATTGTCTCGAACAAAGGTTTTCCGGGCATATCGGCGAGCATACTTTGAAAATCTCCAAACGCTTCTCCCGCTTTTTCTGCAAGTTCGGGAGAGATGCTGTCGAAAGTTTTGCTGTCTTTGATGTAGTCCATTAATCTCCAATAATTTCCGTCGGCGTCCTGATAATAGTATTTGTCGTTTTTGGCAGGAATGAGATTCAAAACTCTACGTTCTATATCCGTTATTCCCCTCTCTTTCAACTTCGAACGAATATGGGACGTTACCCTGAGAATATTATTTTGCAGTTCAGGGACGTTTTTGAATATCGAATGATTAATCCTCTGTAAAACAAACTCTTTGCCATCAACCGACACTTTATACGAATCATTAATATGTCCCGCTCCAAGCGGTGCAACCTGAATATCGTTTCCCGATACAAACGATTTCACAACTTCTTTAAATTTCTCCATTTTTACTTTATTAAAAGATACAACATTAATTTTTACGCCTCAAATGTAATAATTTTTATATTAACACAAAGCATTTTATTTTATATTATTATTGAAATCACTGTATTTAAATATATTATAATCGAGATGAACGATTGAAAAAACGAAGGATAACAAATGGAAAATTGAGAATATTTTACAAAATATACCAAAAATTATGAAGAAAAATTTCCGGTTGCAATTTTTTATTTACCTTTGCACAATTATTTATTTAAAAAAATTAAAGAAAGAGTATATTATGAGTACCGGACTGATTGTTTTTCTTGTTATTATCGGACTTTTGATAATTGTGTATATCTCGATATACAATGGTTTAGTGTCGCGTAAAAATCAGGTTGCGTATGCCGATGGCGCTGTAAATGTCATGTTTAAAAACAGATATGACCTGATACCAAATCTTGTGGCGACAGTCAAGCAATATA
>JAITKY010000118.1 GCA_031278135.1 Prevotellaceae bacterium
GAAATGTTTGAAGCTCTGACCCTTTCGCAATTGAAGATATTCAATGCTCCGATTGGCTTACTCAACACAAACGGATATTACGATTTGCTTATCGGATTGTTGGACAACATGGTAGAGAGCGGTTTTCTGAAAAAGAGAAATAGAAATAAATTGAGAATAAGTTCTTCAGTGGACGATTTGATAGATAAAATAGTAAAGAAATAATAAATACATAGAAATATGAATAATAAAGAAAGTGTTTCAGGTTCCGTATCTCTTATGAAAAGCCTCATTGAAGAGGGGACAGATACGATTTTCGGGTATCCTGGAGGAGCTATAATGCCTGTATTTGATGCTTTGTACGATTTCAGGAAAGAATTACGTCATATTCTGGTTCGTCACGAACAGGGCGCTGTTCATGCCGCACAGGGTTATGCACGGGCATCCGGGAAAGTTGGAGTTGTGCTTGTTACGTCCGGTCCGGGCGCCACGAACACCATCACCGGAATAGCCGACGCAATAATCGACAGCACGCCTTTGGTTGTGATTTCGGGTCAAGTAGTGTCGCCACTTTTGGGGACGGACGCTTTTCAGGAGGTCGATATTGTTGGAATATCGCAGCCTGTGACGAAATGGAGTTATCAGGTTCGCAAGGCCGACGAAATTGCATGGGCTGTGGCACAGGCGTTTTACATTGCATCGTCGGGACGTCCAGGTCCTGTGCTGCTCGATTTCACCAAAGACGCTCAGGTCGCCATGACTAATCATTATTACGAAAAATGTACGTCGATAAGGAGTTATATCCCTGCACCAAAGCCCGGAAAGGATAGTATTAAGAAAGCGGCAAATTTGATTAATTTCGCCAAAAAACCGTTTGCACTCGTTGGGCAAGGTGTCGAAATTGGAAAGGCAGAGCAAGAATTGATCGATTTCATCGAAAAAGCGCAGATTCCCGCTGCATGGACTTTGCTTGGAGCGTCGGTTATACCTTTCGACCATCCATTAAATAAAGGTATGCTGGGAATGCACGGAAATCTCGCTCCAAACCAAAAAACATACGAGTGCGATGTGCTTATTGCGATAGGAATGAGGTTCGCCGACCGTGTAATCAGCGACGTCAACACTTACGCCAAACAGGCAAAAATCATTCACTTTGACATCGATCCCGCCGAAACAGGAAAAAATGTGGATGTTGACATTCCTGTTTTAGGAGATGTAAAAGAGACTTTGCCCGCCGTCACCAAACTGCTGAAACAGGCCGACCATGACGACTGGATCGAAAGTTTCGACATCATAAACGGCGAAGAATACGAAAAAGTGATTGTTAACGAAATCTATTGCGACAAAGAATATATCACGATGGGCGAAGTGGTGCGTCGCGTGTCGGAAAAGACAAACAACGAAGCAATTATCGTTACCGACGTCGGACAAAATCAGATGATGGCGGCGCGATACAGTAAACACCGGTTTTCGAGAAGTTTCATCACATCGGGTGGATTGGGGACTATGGGTTTTGGACTGCCGGCGGCTATAGGCGCAAAAATCGCCCGTCCCGACCGTACTGTCTGTCTGTTTTGCGGCGACGGCGGAATACAAATGTGTATTCAGGAGTTGGGAACAATCATGCAAAGCAATGTTAAAGTGAAGATAATTGTCCTGAACAACAAATATCTGGGTATGGTACGGCAGTGGCAAGAGATATTTTTCAATGAACGTTATTCGGAAACGCCAATGCTTAATCCCGATTTCGTGAAAATCGCAGATGCATACAGGATTAAAGGTCGTAAAGTGACGACGCGCAATGAACTCGACGAGGCTATCATCGAAATGCTCGAACACAATGGCGCATATCTTTTGGTTGTCGATGTCGAAAAAAAAGGAATGGTATTGCCGATGATCCCGCCAGGAATGGATGTAAATAATATAATTTTAGCAAAATATTGAATATGAATACAAATACAAATACTCAAACATTATATACGGTGAATGTTTATTCCGAAAATCATGTGGGTCTGCTGACTCAGATTTCGAATATCTTTACACGCCGGTTTATCAACATCGAAAGCCTGACCGTCTCGGCATCGGCAACAAAAGGTGTGCATAAATTCACAATAACGTGTTACAGCGACGAAAAGTCAATAGAAAAGTTAGTCCGTCAGATTGAAAAAAAAATAGATGTACTGTCGGCGTATCATTATGTCGAAGACGAAATTATTTCCCGCGAAATAGCGCTGTTTAAGGTTACTACCAAAACTCTGCTGGCAAATAATAACAATACTGTCGAAAGTCTGGTGAACAAATACAATGCCCGGATTATCGAGGTCAATGCTTTATATACCGTCATCGAAAAGACGGGCGGGAAAGCGGAAATCCAGCAATTGTTCACTGACTTAGAAGCGTTTGGAATATTGCAGTTTGTACGGTCGGGAAGCGTGTCGATAACACGATCGAAATACGAACAACTAGCGGACGTAACGATGTGTTGTTTGTGACGTATGAGCCCCGCAACGAAGACAGTGATTCTTTATGCGAGAATACACAGCACATTACTCCCTGCTCACCGTCATTGCTTCGGGCTGTACCCGAAACAGTACAGACAATTGTATCTAATTTTAGATAATGAAGTTACCATAAAAGATGGTTCACTACATTTACTTGGCGCTATGTTATATCGGATTTTGGTACAGGATTTATCATTAAATCAGTACTTTATCACTAAAAAAGGATATTTTTATAGCAACTAATGCAAATTAAGTAAATGTTTGTTATTCAATAAATTACAATTTTATTTTGTCGGTTACAGAAATTTATCTAACTTTGTACCAATTTGTTGGCTTGACAATCTGTGGTATAAGATATTATATATCAAGTGTTTACTTGAATCGTAATAACTAAACACTACAAAATATTACGCCAATTAGGTGTGTTGCATGGTTTTAACAAACCAAAATCCGATATACTAGCACAGGGCGACGCCCTCGTATTTTTGCCACCGAAAACAACAAGAATTGATTTTCGAACAAATGTTGTATTTTTGTCGAAAATCGAGGAAGAATATAGGGACATCACGCCCTAGATAAGTATCACTATATCGTTTCACAGGAATAGTCCCATACTCTTTGTTTTCCAATTAGCTTGGACAAAGTTAGATGCTGTTGTTCCATCGCTTTCTGTTTCACCCCTAAAAGAAAACAGGGCGAAAAAACATTCATTATTGGTAAAATGAAACAATTATTTAATATACCATAAAAAAATATGATTTAATTATGTAAAGTTTTTTTCAAAGAATGCGTTTTAAGTGAAACTCATAAAACGTATTCTTTGAACTATTTATACCATCCTTAATTCATATTAACTTTACATAATATTTGACTTTACATAA
>JAITKY010000132.1 GCA_031278135.1 Prevotellaceae bacterium
CCGATGCTGTTATTACACAAGTAACCGACGTGAAAACAGGGAGCATAAACGACCTGCTAACGCCAAACCGTAACCTGAAAATCGCCGGACACAAAATCAAAATCGCTGGCGACAATGCAGCTAACGGTATCTATTTCGTGAATCAAGCCACTGCCGAACGTACAAAAGTGGACGATTCGGATATCGCAATCAACAACCCTTCGGAGTTGATTGTGATTATCCCGCAACTGCCGGCAGGTACGTATCAGGTAGAAGTGACGACGCAGTATTCGGCTGGTATTTTCTTAAAAGAGCCTCGCGTAACGCTGTTCGACAAGGCTCTGACAGTGCAATGAGCTTTGAGAGGTCAAAGACCATTTGGTCGAGTAGTCAAAGACCATTTGGTCGAGTAGTCAAAGACCATTTGGCCGGGTAGTCAAAGACCATTTGGTCGGACGGACAAAAAGTGCAGGTTTGTAATGCGCCAAAATGTCCGAAACCTGATTAACAGGATTAAAGGGTTCTTTAATATTCGTAATTGAAAAAGATTATCCTTTAATCCTTTAGTCAGGCGAATTGAGTAAAAAAAACAAACGGCGTAACCCGAAAAGCCTTTAACAGAGTAGGGAAGAATTTTTAATTAAATAAATGTAGTTTTTATGAAAAAGTATTTAATAGATTTAGCACAGCACGCTAACCTTAGTAGGGGAGCAATGGAGACCGGCGACCATTCAAAAAACGGGGCGAATCTGCAAAACCTTAGTAGCGCAAAAGCAATGGAGTCCAGAGACCATTTCAAAAACGGGGTAAATCTGCAAAACCTTAGTAGCAGAGGAAGTAATTTAATGTAAAGTAGAATGAAAGACTATATAAAACACATTATTTTGAAGAATTTCTTTGTGATTTTGATTCTATCCGGACTATCGATCTATTACTGTTTTGACAGGATAAAAGGAAATCACAGATTAAAGACATTCAGTCTGAATGAAATCAAGGAGAACGGTATTGGCGACAATCGCTATCTTGAAGTTACCAACTGTTATACATTGGGAAGTTTTGTTTATCACTATAATCCTGACAATCCCGATTATACAAGCGGTATCATATTCCCGGCAGTAACGGAAGACGAATACTTCGCTTGCTTAAATGAAGGAGCAAATATTGAATTGAATACCGTTTTGCTTATAAAGAGAAGTACAAATAAGTTTAACCCGAATTGCATGCAGGGCGAGGAACATACCTGTTTGGACGATTTGTGCGCCGATTTTACAATCAGGGGCATGGTACTGTTAGGTCTTGATGATATCGACGACGATGATAAAGAATTAATACAGAGCCTGAATTACAACATTTCCTCCAATGTAATATTTCTTGAAGAGGATAAAACGCCCCGAGGAATACTGCTATCCGTTCTTATGCTGGCAGCCGGTATATTTGCTGCCATAATTGCACTGTATATATTTATCAAGCATCAAAAAGAAACGAATCCGACAAGGAATGCGTAGGGAAATCATAAAAATATGAAGAATATGAATTGATAGAAATAACAGATTCGATAATTCCACTTTTGAATAGTTTTATGAAAAAGTATTTTAGAGATTTAGCACAGCACGCTAACCTTAGTAGCGCAAGAACAATGGAGTTCAGAGACCATTTCAAAAACGGGGTAAATCTGCAAAACCTTAGTAGCGCAGGGAAGAATTTTTAATTAAATAGATATAGTTTTTATGAAAAAGTATTTTAGAGATTTAGCACAGCACGCTAACCTTAGTAGTGCAGGAGCAATGGAGTTCAGAAACCATTACAAAAACGGGGTAAATCTGCAAAACCTTAGTATTACGACACATAAAATTTAATAAGATTATGGCAAATAATGATTTTAGTAAAACAACAGAACAACGCAAAGAAAACTTGCGGAAAATTTTAACTCCGATTATTGCCACCGTAGTTACAATGATTGGATGTGCGATTATAGTAGGGACATTAATAATAATCGTGAGTGATTATTATGATAGGCAGAAAGGTCTATTCTATTTTTTATTAGTTTGCTCGGCAGTTGTTTTCAGTATTATATTTTTATTAATTTCCGCCATTTTGCTGATACGGAAAATTGATTTGGATAATACGGGAAAATATAGAACTGTTGTCCATTACTTGTACATAGCTATTTTTATCCTTTGTATAATCGGACTGTTTGCAGTGATTTTATCTTCTATTAATTAGTGGTATCTTTAATATGAGCAAGTTATTAACAGAAATAGAGCATTTCAGGCAGAGAGCCACCATTTGTTTACAGGACAGGTTTAAGGGCGCATTCAATCAGATTGCACGAGAGAATGGTAATTACGAAAAATTTATTGCCGGCGTTGATGCTTTTGCCGCAATGGGAGATTTGAACAAATTGACGGATATAAAAAGTTCTGCCGGTACAACCATTCCGCCTTATCTGAATTATGGACATTTGATTGCTTATACCAGAGGCGGGCATCCGATGGAAAACATACATATTCCCTTGCTTTTGCCCTGTACGGATAACAACGCCGTTTTGTTCGAAATTGAAGACGCAAAACCGGTGGACATCTCCGTTTTCTTTCAGATTGTAGCATTGCGTTATTTGCTGTCCATGAAGATGAAGGTTTGCAAATTTTATATGATAGATTCCAATTTTGGCAACAGTTTCGCTTTTTTTGCGAATATCAACAATAGCCAACTCCAAAAGGAATTGATTTACAAATCGGAAGATATAAATAAACTGATGACGGATTTGGCAAAGACCGTCAGTCAGGCTAATCAGAGTTATTTGGGCAGTTTCCCCAGTCTGACTGCCTACAACGAACAGGCAGGCATAATGGCTCAACCCTATCATTTTGTATTTATATCCGATTTTCCGAACGGTTTTTCCGGTAGCGCACTGGACAATTTATATAATCTGATAAACAATAACAATGCCAACAAGGCAGGAATTCAGATTTTCATCAATTACAATAAAAGCAGCTATCTGCCACGCGATTTCGATATAAATAAATACAGGAATATCTGTTCATGTATTTCTACGCGGAGCGGTAGCGGAGAAACGAGTATCCGAAACTGGAATATCAACATTCCAATACCAAAATACAGGATGATTATTGATACGGCGCTTCCTGCCAATGCCAACAAATTAGTCGCTTTTATCAATCAGATACAGGAAGAAAAGGTGACATTTACTTTGGATAACTGGATTGAAGAACTGAAACAAAACAAAAAAGTATGGAGCGAAACGACCGTAGACGGCGTCAATGTTCCAATCGGATACACTTCGCCGACACAAACATTCAATTTTTATCTGGCAAACGACAATGACAGCAGTTGCAACGACTATTTCTCATTAGTAACCGGAAGACCGGGTTATGGGAAAACCGTATTTTTAGACAATATTATTGTTAATGCCTGTTTCAAATATTCTCCCGAAGAATTGAATCTTTATTTGGCAGATTTCAAAAACGGCATTAGTTTCAGCAAATACAGAGGTTTGCCACATGTCAAGGCTCTGATGCTTGCAAATAACCGTGAATATGCTTTACGAATACTAAACTATATTTTGGACGAAACCGAACGACGGGGAAAACTGTACAAAAAAGCAGAAATGCAATCAGGACAAGTGATCGATAAATTATCGGTATATCGAAAAATCACCAGAGACCCAATGCCTCGTATTTTACTAATCATGGATGAGTTTCAAAATCTATACCAGTCGGTTGATATGGTATCTGTTAACGCCAGAACAAAGTTGGTTAAGGGTATCAGGGAATGGCGAGCGTTTGGTATCAGCGTAATATTGTGTACTCAAACTTTGTCCGGCGTGAATTTCGGCGAAGCAAATGATTTAATAACATATCGTTTCGCTCTTAATTCGTTAGAGATGGACAGTAAAGCCGTATTACGCAACAATGCCGCAAAATTTTTGACCCGCAAGGGACAAATGATTATGAACAACACCGCCGACGGCAACGAGCAGATGAACATTGAGTTTCAATGCGCATTTACACCCCATTACCTTAAACATGTCAAATATCTGGCACAAACTTATCAGCAGCAGCATCATGGCGCATTGCCTGTAAAATATATCTGCGAATCGGGTACGGGCGCAAATATTGCAGACAATAAGGAATTATCACAACAGTTTATACATGACAATTTTGCGATCAATCACCAGTATTGCGACGTCTTTATCGGCAAACCCGACCTCTTGCGCAATTCTCATACGCGTATCCGGTATCGTCGTCAGCAAAATTCCAATACACTGATAATCGGCGAAGATTTTGCAACCGCTATCAATACCATAGCCATCAGTTTGGTGCAGTTATATAAACAAAGTTCGCCCGACAGCAAGTTCTATGTGATTGACTGTTTCAATGTTGGCGATGAATATCAGGGAGCGTTAAACGGGATAACCTCCTGTTCTACGGATTTCGTTACAGGTAATTCTCAATCGGTCGTTACTCAGATAGACAGCATCGCAACCGAGTTGGAAAAACGAAAACAGACGGCTGCACAGGGACAATTTACAAAAGAACGGCTTGTGTTGGCGGTTTTGAATACGCAGAACTGTTACGAACTCAAGCCTCAACAATCGGGCATGATACCCATGCCTTCGGCTACGGCGACTAAACTTGTGAAAATTCTCAACGAGGGACCGCCTTTGGGGATTCACTGTATCATTCATTCGCTGAATTATACTTCACTTTTCGGAACAGGAGCAATATTTCAGTCGTCGGTATTTAATCACTTTGAAAATAAAATATTTCTGAAAGGCGCCGATATTCAAAACATATTGCTTGGCGGTATTAAGTTGAGCGCCGTAGATGAAAACGGGCAAATGATAGCGTTGAATGCAAAGTTGGACAAGGAAGATTATGAGCAATGCAACGCTTATTCCGAGATAACCGGAAACGGAAATAATACGACCATTGATTTTATTTCACAACTATTTAAACAAAACAGCTATGCATAATATTATTAACGAAAATACGAAAATCTTCTCCTCGATCATGCAATCGGTTCAGACATTGCACGAAACAGAGATATTCATCGAAGATGAAACGAAAATGTTCAGAACGTTTATGGATTTTTTGACAAAAAATGCAGATGAAATCGGCAAATTTCATGCGGTAGAAGAAGAGATGGTCGATTATCTCAGGCAATATTCTTTTAACGGTAAAGCCGATTTTTCATCCGTAAAGGACAAACTGCAACCGTTGACCGGCATCAAGCAACTTTTGGCAACAATGGGCAGCGCCGCCAAAGAGTTAGTCGGTTATCCCAACCGGTATGGTTGTCATAAAAAGATAGAAGAATGTAAAACTCTGACAGATTTTTGTATTAATCGCATGAAAAGCGTTAATTACGACAAAACTGTTACCGAGTTGAAAGTCTACATCAGTGATTTGAAAGACATTAAAAAGGAATTGGAAACGGATGCCAAAATTCTTGCCGACATTAAAAATATCATAAACAGCAATAATGCGCTATTGAATAAATATACCGCTTTCAAAACAGAAACAGAGCAATTTGTTTCCGGTTTCCCGAATGACCGCGACAATGATTTGGCAACCATAAAACAATGGATTCACACTTTAAGCGAAGTGGATAAACTGCTTGATAAGGTTGGCGCAATTTCTACTCAAATACAGCATTATGCAAACAGATATCAAAAAGATGCCGTATGGAAACAAGCCGATCAAATAATTTCATTTGCTCATACACAAATGAAACGCTGTGACATGAGCAAAACAAAAAGCGACTTGCAAAACATTATTCCCAAACTCAATCAGGTAATCAGCGATTTTGACAAAGAATACGATACGATTGTACAATTAATCGGTAAATTGAAACAACGTACCCCCGACCATTGGGAAGAAGACAATGAAAATTTGATTTACGAATTGTCGGCAATAATTAAAAATGACACAAGAAAACAGAATTTTGTTTTGCAGGATTTTTACACACGCGAACAGGATGCTTGTGATAAAAAGAAACATGATATTTCCGGTTTTGAGCGGCAACATGCCGATTTGATGAAACGGTATGCAAACAGGCTATACTCTGCAATCAGGGACAAGTATGTCAGTTATTCCTGTTTCCAACAATGGATTACCGATATATTGGAAGAAGAACGAAAACGGATTAACAGATTGCGCTGGAAAATCGCAAAAATTGTCGGTGCAACATTAGGAATAGGGAGCGTCGTTGGCGTACTTATTTGGGTGTTCGTAGCATATACAGTTTGGGCTATTGTAATAACTGTAATATTAATTATAATCGCATTTCTAACTTTTAGAGAATGAAAAAGAAAAACTTTGACATATTAAACAGTAACGAATACAAGCGGGGTTTTGAGGAAGGAAAAGCAGCCGCCGAAAAAGGAAAGGATAAAAACTATCTGGGTATGATTTCGCTGAAATCGTTTATCTGGGGCAATGCTTCTATGGATACTTACACGCAGGGTTATAACGAAGGTTATGCTTTTGCTTTAAAACAGAAATCGCTGGTCTCGGAGATAACAGACGCTGTAACCACCACAACCCGAAACAGTAATAACAGAAATAACAATTTTAATAATAATTTAAATACCACGAATATGGCAGAAATGAATTTAGAAGTCCAGAAACAAAAAATGCTGGAAATGAGAAGTTTCTTGGGAGACTTCAGTACGCTCCTGAATAGCAGGATGCAGGGTTTATCCGACAAGTTGAATGAATATGTTGTACAAGGTTTTCCTTCGGACATTGCGGCGCATTACGGTCAAATGTATTATGCGACGGAAAAGCAGGAAATCGACGCTTTGATACAGACAATTCAGACAGCGCACTACGAGTATATAGATAACGTAGTAGCCGATATACAGGCAGCTATAGACAGACAATAGTTTTTAAACAATTAAAAAAAATAGATTATGGCAGAAATGATATTGGAGGTTCAAATCCAAAAATTAGAAGAAATGAAGAGCTTTTTAGGCGAGTTCTGTATGTTGATGAACGATCAGATGGAAGAGTTACGCAATAATTTGCATAACTACAGAGCGCAGGGATTTCCTACGGAAATTTCCGACAAATACGAAGAAAGGCATTATGCTCCGGCGCGTTCGACCGTCGAGCAAATGATCACACGTATCCACACACTTCATTACAATTATATTGATGGCGTGATTGAGGATTTAACAAGAGCGATAAACAGATAATTTTATGTATAATTGAAAAAGTATTAAAAAAATGGCAAAAAATGATTTTTCGGCAGAAGCCGCAGTAAATTTTGAGCAGAAATGCTTGTGTGTATTAGTCCTTGATGTTTCAGGCTCTATGTTTGGGACGCCTATTAAGGAATTGAACGAGGGATTGGCTGATTTCTATAATGAAATTACAAACGATGAAAGTACAAGCCAAAAACTGGAAGTCTCGGTGATTACATTCAACCACATTGTAAAAACAGTGGTTGAACCTTCGCTGGTAGAAAATTTCACCCTGCCGAAATTGTCGGCTGACGGCTCCACGGCTATGGTCAAGGCAGTGAACGAAGCGATAGACAAGGTCGAAGCTCGTAAAACATGGTACAAACAGACCAATCAAAACTATTATCGTCCATGGATTATCCTTATAACAGATGGAGAACCCGACGATGACCAGAATGTAGACGCCCTGTCTCGCCGCGTCAAAAATGACATGGCAAACAAAAAGTATGTCTTTCTCCCTATTGGCGTCGAAAATGCGAATATGGGAATCTTAGACCAAATTGCAGGAACGGTAAACGACAAGAAAATGGGTCCACTGAAATTAAAAGGGACTAATTTCAAGTCGTTTTTCCAATGGCTGAGCGCAAGCATGGGAACGGTTGTCAATACCGAAGAAGGGCAAACGGTCAATTTAAGTGGCGGTGATACAACATGGATGGATTCTTTTGTTATTTGAAATGGAAGTTACCGCATATTGGTTGTTTTTCGACCGGTATGCGGTTTTTTTAACTTATTAAAAAAGATTGTAAATGAAAAGAATTTTATGTGTATTAATATTCTTTTGTTCCTGTCTGTCCACATTCGGACAGGTTACAGAGGAAAAACTGTTGTCCATATTTGGCAAAATACGGGCAGATATGGTCAAAGAAGCTTGTAAAACAGCCAAATTTAACGATTCGGCTGTTGTAAATAAAATTGAAATAAAGAGTCTGAAAAATTTTCTTGATACAGTTAAGAAAAAGGACCAACAGTTGTATGATATTATTAATAAAGCTAATCGTCTATTATTCGGCACAGATATATACGATTATAAGCACAAAATGTCATTATTTGCGGATACTTTGTTTTTTAAATTGAGCTTAACATATCCGGACAAAGAGCAGGATATCACAAAAATGAAATTACTCTATACAGCTGAAATTCAAAAAGCATTAGCAGAGGCACAAAAACTGGCACAACAACAATATAGAGAAAACATGCAGGCAATAACCCTTGAATATCAGAAAGCGTTGGACTCAATTGAAAAATTGAACATGGATAATATACAAAAAAAACAAGAATTAGATAAATTAAAGACCGAGTACGAACAAAAACGGGACGAAGAGAAGAACAGGTATCTTAAACTGCAAGGACAAATTGGACCACAGAAAACCAATTATACTGTATTAATAACTGTCTTCGCAGTCGCCGTTGCAGTTTCAATCGTGATATTGTTTATTATCGCAAGAAAAAGGAAGTTTATTCAAAAAAAACATTCATCGATGGTTGTATCTACTCTCAATGAAAATGCAGAACAGACAATTCACACTAATCCTTTGGCAAGTAAACCGGTAAAAACGCCTGCAAATAATTCTCCATTATCAGAACATCCAAAACCCGAAACTCCAAAACAACCGGTAAAAACGCCTGTAACAAACGACATGGCAACTTTTGCAATTGATGCAGACGAATGGATTGTAGTCGGCGCATCTGTTACCGGAAACGGACATGTGAGATCTAATCTACCTTGTCAGGATAGCAACAAATATGAATATTGGGGTGACGGATGGGGTATTGCTATTGTGTCGGATGGAGCAGGATCGGCGCAAAATTCGCATATCGGGTCCAAATTAGTAACACATCGCGGAATTGTGCATTTCAAAGCGCTCGTCGAACGGGAAAAATGGATACAAAACAATGAATTACCCAAAGACATCGATTGGTTTCGACATTCTTATTCCACACTCAAACTAATCAGGAACGATATGGAACAGTTCGCCAATAAAGAGAATTATCCTCTAAAATCGCTTAATGCTACGGCCATTGTGCTTATCCACAGTCCGTATGGAATTTTGGCCGCTCATGTAGGCGATGGCAGAGCCGGATATAAAAACGAAAAGGGTGAATGGAAAGCATTGATAACTCCACACAAGGGTGAAGAAGCCAACCAAACCATTTTTCTGCCGTCCGAATTTTGGAGCATACCCAATTACATGATGTCGGGCGTATTAGTTCCCGAAAGTATGGTCGTCAGGGAAAAACCGTTTGCCTTTACATTAATGAGCGACGGTTGTGAAAATACGGCATGGCAATATTATCAGATGGATACTAATACTGGACATTACTATGATCCGAATAAACCGCATCTGCCGTTTTTTAATCCGCTCGAAGAGACATTACAGTCTTTCAGAAACGATAATGTTGATTTGGAAGAACGAAAGCAACGGTGGAAAAGTTTTATCGAATCCGGTAGCCGGTCGTTTATAAAAGAACAGGATGATAAAACAATGATATTAGGAGTATTATATCTTTAATTGACAGAAAATGGGATACGAGGTATTAAATTCAAATGGCGAGAAAATAATTCTTGACGACAAAGCATTTTCATCGGGAGGCGAAGGAGAGGTTCGTCGTGTTGTGTCGCCGGCATGTTATAAAAATCATTGTGTGAAAATATACTACAAACAGAAACGAACACAAATGCAAGCCGACAAAATACAGTTTATGGTAGATAATCCGCCGGCGAAAATTCAAACCGACAGATTTATGATAGGGTGGCCTATTCAAACTATTTATCATCTCAACAGGGAATTTGTCGGTTTCATGATGCCGCTGGCTTTTTCCGGCAGTATAACATTAATCTATTTAACATCGTTGCATTTGAGTAAGAAATTGAATGCCGATTGGCAAAAATATTCAAGGTACAATGGTCGAGATGGATTGGTCGCCCGATTTAAATTGATGAATAATATTGCTATTCCCGTTTTTTTGCTGCACAATACGGGAAAATATGTATTGAAAGATTTTAAGCCGGAAAATGTGTTAGTTACTCATTCCGGCGAAATAACTATTGTGGATATGGATTCCATACAAATAACCAATGGTCAGAAAGTACTTTTTCCGGGTACGGCTGCAACACAGGATTATATACCACCGGAATTTTACAACGGAATCGCAGGTAGAACCGCAGGCGTTCCATTAGAAAGGTCATGGGATAATTTCGCATTAAGCGTGGTGTTTTACAAATTGTTGTTCGGACTTCATCCCTATGCCGTAACTCCTAAAAATCAAAAAGACGATAGCAGTAGCGATATATCGGATAATATTTCAGACGATTTATTCCCATTTGGCAATAATACGCATAAAATAGCAGGATTCCCTCCTCCACACGACAAATTTCATATTTTGCCGGAGCCTCTGCAAAATTTCTTTAAACGCGCTTTCTCGTTAAATGCTGTAGATCGTCCAAATGCCGATGAATGGGGAAAATTGTTACATGATATCGTCAAAAATGCAGAGAAACTGAAACCGTCGAAGCCGTCGAAGCCGTCGAAACCGTCGAAACCGTCGAAACCGTCGACGCCGTCGGAGCCGTCGAAACCGTCGAAGCCGTCGAACCCGCCTAAGCCGCCTAAGCCGCCTAAGCCGTCGAAGCCGCCGAAACCGCCGAAATCGAAATCGCTTGTGAAACGAGTCCTTTTAAGTATTGTCGGGATTGTCGGGATACTCTTTATTATAAGCAGACTATTTGCGCCGCCGAGTGAAGAACAGTTAAAGGATTTTGAAAAGTATAAAAATGCTGCCATCACAAATTATAACTTTGCAAAAAAAAATGGAGACAAATTTGCCTATAAAGAGTTTCTGAAAAATTGCAATAAGGCTTTATCTATCAAAAAGGATGATGAACTGAAAAGGATGAAAAAAGAAATTGACAAAGAAACAAAGTAATGAAAAAGAGTTTACAGATATTAATTTTCGCGTTGATGTTTTCCAGCGTTTACGGGCAGGACAGTCAGGGTTGTTACAATTATTACCGCAGCAAAGGCGTTGCCGCCTACAATGAAAGCAAGTACGAAGAAGCAA
>JAITKY010000176.1 GCA_031278135.1 Prevotellaceae bacterium
CCCATCAATTAAACTTATTATAATATGTCAAAAATCAAACTTATTGCATGTGTCAAAAAAATTACAAATAATAGCGCAAAGATATAAACATTTTTTTTAATGCACCAAAAAAATCAATATCACAATCTCAATATTTCGAGTACTATTTTGACATTTTTTATACCTTACTGCTTGATATTCTTTGAATTATAACAATTTGAATTAATATTTTTACTGAAACCTCAATATCCTGCCAATCAAATGATTACAAACTCAAATTTTTTTACGCTTCCGTCGAAAATCATCATAAAAAACATTGAAAATTATAATTTGCAGTACAAAAATCGTTACTATTTTATTTTTCATAGCTAAAACCGGCTTACATAAAAGAATACAAAGTCAGTGATTTGCAAATTGTTGCCGGCTACATCCACTTTTTCGGCTGTGGAGCGAATTTCTATTTATTTAAGCCACTAAAATCTGTGTAAATCAGTGGACAAAAGATATAGTTTAGATTAAAGTATATTTTCTTCATTTGACACATTTTGTATATACCATGTATCTTCTTTAAGATTAGATGATTCCGCTGCCTGCACAGCCAAACGGTCACATCGTTCGTTATAAATATTTCCGTTGTGTCCTTTCACCCAGACAAATTTGATGCTGTGTTTTTGTGCTACGTTAAGATATCTGATCCACAAATCTTTATTTTTCTTTTTTTTAAAGTCATTTCTGTACCATGACTGAACCCAATTTTTCTCAACAGCATCAACGACATATTGCGAATCGCTGAAAATCGTTACGTTACAAGGTTCTTTTTTCAGCGCTTCCAATCCAATTATAACCGCTAACAATTCCATCCGGTTGTTTGTTGTTAAAACATAACCTCCGGAAAGTTCCTTAGAATGAACGCCCGACATCAAAATTGTCCCATAACCGCCCGGTCCCGGATTACCTTTCGCAGCACCGTCGGTATATATTGTTACATTTACATCCACAAGCAAAAGCCTATTATTCAACAAATTTGCTTAAACTTTCATTACTGCTGCATTTGCATCGTCAAGGCTGAACTTATTAATATCGAAAATTTCATCTTCACCAAGTCCCAGCCAATCACGAAATTCGTTGGCTTTTTTGCCTTTGGGATCGCGTACAAAAGTCTCTTTTATATCTTCATACCCCCAGACGCCACCGCAATTTTCGGGTGGACAGGCTCCTTTGCCGTCGATGCAGGCAGCCTTTTTTCTGTTTTCGTGAACGATTTTTTCAAGAATAATTTTATGAACCCAGTCATCACCGAGATCATAAATGTAAATGAACCGTTTACCTTCCTTCGAAAAAATTTCTTTCAATTTTTTTGTTCTTGAATCGATAACCGGAGCCTCCCAATCGTCATCGTCTTCCGTAGGAATACCAATTATTTCGTCCGAGCCGTTCTCTTTTTCCGAAAATTGATACAGATGACTATTTTCCCAACCAAATGCAGCCTGAATCACTTGATGAAGTTTGTGAAACGTAAATGTTTCAGGCACTAAGACTTTCCTCCATACGGGAGGTTTTGTAACGTCTTCAATCTGAATTTTAAATTGTAATGCCATGATACTTATAATTTTAATAAAACAATTCATCTTAATATACAGAATAATTTACCCTTACACAAGCAATTGTTTTAATTATTCCTGATATGTCGGGGTGATGTGACTCGAACACACGACCTCTACGTCCCGAACGTAGCGCGCTAGCCAACTGCGCCACACCCCGATAGGACTTTTTTTTATTCTATCAACAATTCAACGCTGCCAAGGCTATTGAATTGAGTTTTGTCTCTGTAGTATCGCCTCTTGAAGAGAGAACACAAGGAGATTTCGCTCCTACAACCATTGCCGCAAGCTGGGAGTTTGTAAATTTCCCTATCGTTTTATAAAACACATTTCCTGCTTCAATGTTCGGAAATAAAAGGCAATCGGCGTCCGCTGCTACTGGTCCCGAAACTTTCTTTATTTCTTTTGCCTCTTCATCTATAGCAACGTCAACAGCCAATGGACCATCGATATACGCGCCTGCTATCTGACCTCTGTCCGCCATTTTTGAGATAATCGCCGCATCTACGCACGCCTGCATTCCGGGCGACATCTGCTCAGTTGCAGCAATAACTGCTAATTTCGGTTTTTCGATTCCCAACGATTTTGCTGCTTTAATCAGATATTCGCACATCGCTATTTTCTGCTTCAAATCGGGAGCCGGAATGACCGCAATATCGCTGAACAGCAGCAATTTGTGATATGCGGAAGAATTCATCAGCGTGATGTGGCTGAGTATACCTTTCGAAGGCAGCAACCCGATGTCTTTGTTGAGAATAGCCCTCATATACTTGTCGGTGCTGCACAAACCTTTCATCAGGATATCGCCCTCGCCTTTGCTGACAAATTCGACAGCAGTCAAAGCCGCTTTGTTTTCGTCCGCTTCCTGTACTATATTGAACTTATTGTAATCTATTTCAAGAGTTTCGCACACATGTCTAATAGTTTTTGCATCGCCTACCAAAGTTGCATCAACAATACCGGCGTCAATAGCCAGACTAACTGCTCCAATTGTGTGTGAATCATTGGCATATGCCGCTATCAACCGTTTCTTTGGCTTTGTTTTGATGTCGTCAAAAATTGCGTTAAAAGATGTTATCATTTCAGCTTACTTTTTTTGTTATTATATTAACGGTATCCAGTGCGATTACCAATTCTTCATCGGTTTCCGCAAGAGCTAATTTTATTTTCGAATCGGGCGTACTGATCACCCTGTCTGTCCGGAGATGATCATTGACCGACCTGTCTATCTCGGCTCCCAGAAAACCAAGATATTCCGATATTCCGAGCCGTATGTTCCAGTCGTTTTCGCCAATTCCTCCCGTATAGACGACCATATCCAGCCCTTTCATCGCAACAGCATAAGCGCCAATATATTTCGCTATTCGATAGACAAATATGTCGATAGCCAGTTTCGCTCTTTGGTTGCCTTCGTTTTCGTATTTTATCCAGAGGTCGCGCATATCCGACGAAACTCCTGATATTCCGAACAGTCCACAATCTTTATTAAGAAAATTGTTGACTTCGGCAGCAGACAGATTCCTTTTTTCCTGCAAATATGTAACGATTCCGGCGTCGATATCTCCGCTACGGGTTCCCATGACCGAGCCTTCCAACGGAGTGAACCCCATTGATGTATCGACTGATTGACCGTTTTTTATCGCTGTAACCGACACTCCATTACCCATGTGGCAAGTTACAATCTTCGAATTGTTGATATCTAAACCTGCTAATTTACAGGCTTTTTCAGCAACAAATTTGTGACTTGTCCCATGAAAACCGTATCTGCGTATTTTGTATTCCTGATAATATTCGTATGGAACTCCGTATAAATAAGCCTTTTCCGGTATTGTCTGATGAAAAGAAGTGTCGAACACGGCAACCTGAGGCGTACCGGGCAAAAGTTTTTCCATCGAAACAATTCCTTTCAAGTTTGCGGGATTGTGTAACGGCGCTAAATCGGAGCATTTTTCGATATTGATTTTTGTCTGTTCATCAACGAGAACACTACCGGAAAAATATTCGCCTCCATGTGCAACTCGATGACCTACAGCGTCTATCTGCTGTATATTGATTATAACACCATGCTGTGCGTCTGTGAGAACCTCCAATATTGCATTGATCCCATCCGCATGGTCGGGAAATGCACGACTCAACTTAAAACTGTCTTTTCCTGCGGGTTTGTGGGTCAAAAATCCTTCGGAAAACCCGACTCTTTCGACAATACCCTTAGCAAGCACATCTTTGCTGTCACCTGATATACTTAACAACTGATATTTTATCGAAGAACTACCGCAATTTAAAACTAAAACATTCATAACACACACTACATCTTTCTTTATAATAATTTTATAAATCAATTCGGACGCAAAGGTATATAAAAAAAATGTTAACTTCAAATTTTTTTTTGCAATTTTTATCTTATCTCTGAAAATCAAATAAATATAATGCAAAAATTAATGCGGGAAAAATATAATTTCGCATATTTGACATGGCATTTGATTCTCTTTTTTGTGATTTTTTGCTGTTTTTTTTTCATCGATATTGAATGGAATCATTTTACTTTCCAGAATCCTGTTTTATCCGGACCAACGTGCCTGGAAAACTATTTTTTGCATAATTGTTCAATAACATTCATATCTATCCATAAAAAATCTTACTGTATTTCAACTACAAAGATACTCCGCTGAAATCCACATCCTTAAACAGTAATGAGGGAACTCTTATCGACGAATTAAGCCACGGGTCGTTGCCGATTTCCAGAATATTATTCCATAGCGTCAGCAGGTTTCCGGTGATATTCATTTCGTTAACAGGCTTCGACAGTTTGCCTTTTTCGATGAGGAAACCCTCGATTCCGAACGAGAAATCGCCTGTGCTACTGTTGCTGTTTCCGCCGTTAAATCCTGTAATCCAGATTCCTTTGTCGATTGAAGCAAGAATTTGTTCATGCGACCGTGTTCCTAAATCAAAATTCACAATCGACGACGATGATACCGTTGGTTCCATATTCAGTTTGGCGGCATTGTAAGTATCTATGAAATAAGTCTTAAGAACGCCTTTTTCAATTAGATTTCTTTTAATTGTCGCTACGCCTTCGCGGTCGAACATTCTTGCCCCGAATGTGCCTTTAATATGAGGTTCGTCGATAACGGTCACTTTGTCGGAGATTATTTTTTCGTTCAGTTTGTTGATAAGAAACGAATTTTTCTGATGTAAAGCGAATCCATACATAGCGGAAAGCAGAGGCGATAACAAATTCGACGACTGTGTGTTATCCAGCAACGCAAGATATTTGCCCGAATCGATTTTTGTCTGTCCCAGTTTTTGCAAAGTCCGTTCGTATGCTTTTCGTCCGACATTGTCTTTCACCAAGTTATCGAAATGCAAAGCCGCTTCGAACCACGATGAACATGGACGGGCGTCGCCGTCGCCTTTCATCGAAACCATCGAACATAGCGAATATCGCGAATGAGCCGTCTCGCCCTCGAAACCGTTACTCGAAATCATATACATAAAACTGTCGTTATCGTTGTATTCCGCTGTTATCGAAATGATTCGGGAATCGACGCCGTATATTTCGCCGACCATACTGCGGGCGAGAGCGAGTTTGGTATCGACGTTTACTTTTTCGAAATTTTTATCGTAAGTATCCAAAGTAAACATCGTACCTTTGTAATATCTCGAAGTGACGGGCAAAGTCCACATCGGGTCTTTATCGAGGTAACGTGTTGATTCTATTGCCGAAGCGATGAATTTGAACAAACTTGCCTTTTCCATACGGTTTGTTGAATATGAGCCGTAACGGTCATCGACAAACAGTTCGATTTCCATTCTGTTTTCCGATGCTTGTTGCAGTTTATCGAGGTTTTGGTCTCGGTATTCAAACAAACTGCTCGAACCGGAATATATCGCAATTCGTGCGTCGTTTGCTCCATTGTCCAAAGCAAACTGCATTGCCTCTCCGGCAAGGGATTTTTGTTCTGACGAAATCATGTAATTTATTGTCTTACTTAGCGTTTTATGTTATTAAAATATTCTTTTGTATATTCTTCCCACGATTTGTTGAGATAGTGATTTTCTCCAAAAAACAATAGTGCCGGCGTCATAAAATCCGGTTTTTGAGCGCCCTGTATCCGTGTCAATATCAATGCTTTTTCGTTGAGCACAATCATTGACGGCAATCCATACTGTTCGCCGGGTTTCGAAGTCGCCAAACTTGCAGCAAGTTCCGGCGACGACACTTTGCGACCATCCGGCAAAGTGTGCGTTTCCTTCGATTCGGCATCCAACTTCACGGGATAATACTGCTCGTTCAGTATTTTTGCCACGACGGAATCGGAAAAAGTGTCTCTGTCAAGCACTTTGCACCATCCACACCAATCGGCGTAAATATCGACGAAGATTTTGCGGGGTTCTTTTTTCGCCGCTGCAACAGCATCGTCAAATTTCATCCATTTAACCTGTCCTTTTTTCGATTGCATGACATTCTTGTTAAAAGCATGAAACGACAGTTTTTGTTTCATAAAGTCAGGTTTTTGGAATCCCTGAATCAACTCGCTCAGCTGCATTTTTTCGTTGATAATCACCATTGTCGGTAATCCCAATCCTTCGCCCGGCTTCGCCATTGCAAGGCTTGCCGCCAATTCGGGTGACGAAAATTTGTTATCTCCCACAGTGTGTGTCTCTTTCGATTCGGAATTTAACTTGACAGGATAGTAATATTCATTCAGAATCCTGATTACACCCGTATCGGAAAACGTTTCTCTGTCAAGCACTTTGCACCATCCGCACCAGTCGGCGTAAATATCGACGAAAATTTTACGGGGTTCTTTCTGCAATGCAGCGCATGCTTCTTCGAACTTCATCCATTTGACTTTTTTTTGGCTGTACGCCGGATTAATCGAGCTTGCCGTTATCATCAACGACAATCCAATCAACAAGTTCCGCAATTTAAAATTATGTCTCATATCTTTATCTTTTTTTAGTGATACTCAAAGCATTCCCAATTCTAATTTTGCCTCTTCCGACAGATAATTCATGTCCCATGGAGGCTCGAATGTCAATTTTATACTCACGTCCTTTACTCCCGTTATGTCTCGTACTCCTGCATTGACATTCTCGATAAGTTCGTCAGCTACAGGGCAGTTAGGAGCTGTTAATGTCATTGTTATCGCTACTCCGGCATCGTCGCTCACTATTATTTCGTAAATCAAACCCAAATCATATACATTTACAGGAATTTCGGGGTCGTATATGTTTTTTAATACCTTTACTATATCCTGTTCTATTTTTAATTTATCCATCCTGTCAACTAATTAATTTCCAGAGCCATAATCTTCATCCGTTTAACCATCGCTACTAAACCGTTCGATCTTGTGGGCGAAAGATTATCTCTGAGACCAATCTTTTCGATAAAATACAATTCGGCATTCACTACATCGGCAGTTTTTTGGTGCGATAGAACTCTGATAAGCAAGGAAATCATACCTTTAGTAATGATTGCATCGCTGTCGGCAAAATATTCTATCTCTTCGCCGTTCACGATTCCGTAAACCCACACCCTCGATTGACAACCTTCGATAAGATAGTTGTCGATTCTATATTTCGGGTCGTAAGGCTCTAAATCTCTGCCTAATTCAATCAAATATTCGTATTTGTCCATCCAATCGTCTAATACGCTAAATTCTTCTACAATCTGATCCTGTATTTCATTAATCGTGTATCCCATTTTTTCCAATTATCAAACCGCAAAATTAAAAAAATTACACGAATACTGAATTTATTTTTTTATAAAATGCCAATTATCAGCATATTTTATCCACAAATTACACGAACTTTGGTCATGAATTTTCGCGAATTAACACGAGTTATATCATATAAGTTCGTGAACAAAATTACACTTTCGAATTGAACATTATCACATAACGATTGTTTACAATTCGGGAGATTATGTGTATGAAATTAAAGTATTTGAGTGAATTGTCAGGATATGGACAGAGTTATGGTTGCAATGACTATTCGTGTTCGTCACCCGTTGAAAATGATAAAAATACGGAAAATGCTCATATTTCGTTTTCGAAATATAATATTCCATTCGATTTTGTCGAAATAAACAAGGGTTCAATTGTTGTAAATATAATTTCAAATTCTGGTTACGAAATATTGCAGGAAAGCGAAAAAACAGGCGTAAACGGGAAAGTCATCGGGATTGATTTTTCGCCGGCAATGATGTACAAGGCACGGTATAATGTGGAAAAAAACGGCTGTCGAAACGTGTTTTTCAGGGAAGTATTTTCGTCGAAATTTCTTCCGTTAGGCGCCAATATCTCCGATGCTTTGGTTTTCAACAATCTATTAAACTGTTTTCCAAACGACAACCTGTTTTCCGAAATATACAGAACTCTCAAACCCGGCGGAGTGTTTTATATCTACGATATTGCGCCGGAATGTCTAAACTGTTCGAAAACAGATATGAACTCAAAAAACGACTGCATCCGGCAACTTAATGCTTACGGATTTAAAAATATTGTAATCACAAAATTTACAGAAAATATTCCAGACTCCAATTCTGGCGTCAAAAACCTGAATACGGCTCTAATCCGTGGTGAAAAATAAAAACCACGAAGTCGCATAAGTTACACAAAGTAAAAAAACATCGTGCCCTTTGTGGTTAAAAATAAAAAAAACATCGCAGAAATTGATGGGCAAACGACCTGACTATTGAACGCCAATCTATTAGTGGATTATTCATTAATGTCACTTTGCAAATATCGATTTCATTGTGCAAACTTCGAGAGAGATTACCTGTGGATTATTTCCCCAGACGACGATTCCGGATTGGTTATTTTTTTTTGATTCCCTTTGCATTGCGTATGAATATGCTCCATCGTCGATAAAGACTTCGACAGAAGTTTTGTCGATGATGATTAGCGCCGACAATTCCATAGACGTCATGTCGTTGGGCGAGTAGAACACTTTGTTGACAGTGTTGAAATTCATGTCGTAATCGAGGATATTCTGTCCGTTAAGGCTGATTCCGGCGCTTGTAGCGTGCGAAAGCCTGATACGGACTTTGATTTGAAGATAATCATTGTGTTTGGACGGTTCGAGATACCGGTTTGCATCGTTGACAGTCAAGTTGAGCCAAGCCTTGCAGTTTTCGCGCAGCCTGTCGATTTCCTTTACGGGATTACTGAACATCCTGATACCGTCTATTGTTGTGCGCAACATAAGTTCGGTTGGCAGGAGCATCATCATGTTGAATGGCATGTCGCCGTGCGAGATTCTCCCCCATCCGATTTGAATCCTTCGTCCGTCGGTTTCCGGGACATTTTCGAACGTCTGAGCGGCATAGATTGCGCCTGTTGTGTAACAGTGTTTTCCACTTTCGGGAGTAAATTTTTTTCCATCGAACTGTCCAATCATGTACGTTCCCGAAGCGCCGTACATCACCCAGCGGGTATCGTTTTTGTTGCCATCGACCGGAAGTTCAAACAAGTCGGGACATTCCCAAAACCCTGTAATATGGCTTTCGAAAGTCCATTCCTTCAAGTTTTTTGAGTTGTAAATCGAGTGACCGTCACGTTCGTTAAGCACCATCACCCATGTTTTTGCGGGTGAGTACCAGAATACTTTTGGGTCACGAGTATCATTGCTGTTCCATTTTTCTTTCGAATCGATGACTGGGTTTCCGCCGTATTTGGTCCATGTTCTACCCTTGTCGGCACTGTAAGCGATACATTGCACCTGACGTTCGGGACTGGCGGCGGTATAAACGGCTATCATTGCCGGCGACTTCCCGTCATTAAAACCGGCGGTGTTATCGTAATCGATTATCACCGACCCCGAAAACGCTGCACCGAGTTTGTCGGGATATATTGCGACGGGCCATTCTTCCCAATGTATCAAATCGTTACTTACAGCATGACCCCAATGCATGTTTTCCCATTCGCGTTCATACGGATTATGCTGGTAGAACAAGTGATATTCATTGTCGTAAAACACAAGACCATTCGGGTCGTTGTTCCATCCTCGCCGTGACGAAAA
>JAITKY010000001.1 GCA_031278135.1 Prevotellaceae bacterium
ATTTGGACGGGACAATAGGAGAAACTATACCCTTGTGTATCAAATCTTTTAAAGATGCTGCATCTCTTCATTCCGACAAGGAACTATCGGATAAAGATATTATCCAAACTTTCGGATTAGCGCAGAAGGAATGATGAAAAAATTGCTTGGCAATGGTTGGGAAAGAGCGTTGAATGATTACTATATCCTGTATCAAAGAATGCACACAATGTGCCCCGAACCGTTTGAAGGAATGAAAAAACTGATAACAAAATTAAAAACACACCATGTTTTAGTAATTTTGATTACAGGAAAAGGAAAAAAAACTTGCCAAATTACGTTGCAACAATTTGGTATGGAAAATTATTTTGACGCCATAGAAGCCGGTTCGCCGGATAAAAACATTAAAACAGAAGCGCTTATAACTCTCCAAAACAAATATGAATTATCCTCCGACGAGTTGGTATATGTAGGAGATGCTGTTTCCGACATAATATCCTGTAATCAGGCTGGAATACAATGCTTATCTGCAGCTTGGGCTAAATCCTCGGATTTGAGACAATTGCAAGAATATAATGAGGGATATGTTTTTCAAACAATCCAATCTTTGCAAGAATATATTTTCAACTACATATAACAATATGCCAAGGTCAATATATCCGGCTTTCCCTCCGGAAAGAGACATTAAAAACTGTTTATTAGTTGTCGTATAGCGACTAATCTATTCAATAGGGGTTCTAACATCTTTAATTCAAGCATATTTGCACCATCCGATTTTGCTTCCTGCGGATTAGGATGCGTTTCTAAAAATATTCCATCGGAACCAACAACTACTGCAGCGCGGGCGATTGTTTCAATCAATTCCGGTTTTCCGCCGCTAATGCCACTGGATTGGTTAGGCTGTTGTAATGAATGTGTTACATCGGTTACAATAGGACAACCCGTTTTCTTCATTTCGACAATGCTTCTGAAATCGACTATTAAATCGCGATATCCGAACATACTGCCTCTTTCGGTGAGCATAACATTCTTATTACCTGTTTCATTGACTTTGTTTACAGCAAAAACCATTGTTTCGGGCGCTAAAAACTGCCCTTTTTTGATGTTTACAATACAACCCGTACGTCCGGCTGCCAATAATAAATCGGTTTGACGCGATAAAAAAGCGGGTATCTGCAAAACATCCACACCATAATCGGCAGCCATTTTCGCTTCCTGTGGCGTATGAATGTCCGTCACAACGTGTATGTTGAACGTTTCTTTCACTTTTTTCAGGATATTCAATCCGGCTTCGTCGCCGATCCCAGTGAAAGAGTCGGAACGCGAACGATTTGCTTTTCTGTACGATGCTTTAAAATAATATGAAATATTCAAATTGTGGGTTATCGAACAGATCGTTTCTGCAATATCCAAACACAGTTTCTCGCTCTCTACAACACAAGGTCCGGCAATTAAAAAGAAGTTATTTGTCAGATCTTTACTAATCATCTTTGTCATTATTTACTATAATTTAAAAAAACAAAGGTAATACTTTTTTATTAAATCAACCATTGTTTACTTTTGTGAACAATGGTTGATTATTACTATTGAAAGTTTACGTTATTCTACTGTGCGAAAATTATTGTTTGGTTTATTTAGACCGACAGTAATTATTGCGCTACTGACAAAATGGCAGATTGTGATAAACATTAATAGTGAAATTTTTCAGTATCGTTGGTTTTATATCTAAATTGAATCATTTTTGATCTTAAAATTCTATAAATAAGTAATGTTATATTGATTATATAAAATCATTTTGAGGCAGGTTTTTAATTGTAATTCGAAAATTTTTAAAATATCAATTTTTCGAGTTAGAGACTTGCTTTTTATACAAGTTTTTCTCTTTATTTATCAAATCGATATAATTGGTTATGTAAAGTATTTTTGAGGTAAATCTTTTGTTTCGTTAAATCCCCCCAAAAAACAGATGAACTATGTGAATTAGAGCGATTATATTTAGTTGTTAATGGAAAACGACAGAATTGCCTTGGAAACATCGCCGAAAAAATCAAGGGACGCGAAATATATAATAGGCTGTCAAAAAAGCTCGCCATCCAGCATTTGACGTGAAATCTCCTGAAAAATAAGTATTGATTTTCAGGAGATTGCCGTCAAGTTTGCAACGACAAATGCCTCCAAAAGGACTTTTTGGACAGCCCCGATGTTACTTTTTAATTTCCCATTCCTAAAATCTAATTTTCGCTGCTGGGTGTAGATTTTTTTGCTCCGGTAATTGTAATTGTACAGGATCCCAGAATGCGCCCCCAAATGGACTGTTCGATATTTACTGACTCAATATTTCCAAGATTTATGTCAAGTGTTTTTCTGCGGACAATCCCTGTTTTAACAATAATACGCTTGTTTACAATTGTAAACTCATTTGTATTTTTATTTCTCGTAGAAACAATAAGTAGTTTAAAAACTGTTATCAGATTACTCATAAATTATCTTTATATTATATGTATAATGTATTTAATATTCATTCTTTTTTTAATCGACAATAAAAAAGCGTGACACTTAAAATATCCGCTCTTCTGAGGTGTTTGACGAAACCCGATTCCACAAATAAATTAAGTTCACGCTCTACACGTGAACATTAAAACTTATCTTTCGGAATCATCAAATCGTCAAACTTTCAGAAAAAAAAGATATAAGCCTAATGCTATTCTATATATTATATGTCTTATATTCTACTATTTACATACGCTTTTCTTTTTATTACATACAACAAAATCGTTTGCAAAGATATGTTTTTGTTTTGAATTATGTAAATGATATGGACAGTAAAGTTCAAATTTTATCAAAAACGAAATTTGTTAGCGACAAGTATTCCAAATCTATTGACCCTCGAACATATCAGGCATCGATCATAATGCGCTTGTCGAGAAAACGAAATATCCTACATTTATCAGATTTGTTCTATAAAGGCGAGATGAAAAAAGCATATAAATATGTTCACCAGATGAAAGACCCGCAACGAGAGCAAGACAGTCTAAACCTACTTGGCGGTTTTTGATATTTAATAATTTTCTTGCATTTCAAAAAAACATTTACCTTTGTATCGACAAAAATGTCGAACAATGTTGTTTATGAATATAAATTAAAAAATGTAGTAAAGTGATTAATAATGAATTAAGTACCGAACAAATCATTTTGGAGGCTGCTGAAGCGGAGTTTTTCGAAAAAGGATACGGCAATGCGAAGACGGTATCCATAGCAAAAAGGGCGGGTGTGAGCCATTCGATGCTATATTATTATTTCAGGAAAAAAGAAAATCTTTTTCAGATGATATTTTTGAAAAAGATTCAGATGCTATCGCAAGCATTTGAAGGGATAATCATCCAAAATCTGTCATTTGCCGAAACAATCAGGCTTATTGTTGAAGCACAATTTGATTTTATCAGAAAGAATCCGCAGTTACCGTATTTTGTATTGAACGAAATACTGTCGAACAAAGAAAACCGGGTGTTAGTCATTGATGTACTGTATTATAAAATTTTGGATATCTTTGATAAAATCGAAAAACTTCTTTCGGACGAAATCGAAAAAGGTGCTATCCGACCCGTCAAGATGAGAGATTTTATGATGAATTTCCTGTCGCTCAACATTTCCAGTTTTGTGGCGTTGCCTATTATACAGGAAATTTTCTCAATCAAAGACGAAAAATCTTTGAACATTTTTTTGGACGAACGGCGAGAGGCGAATGTGCAGTTTATTTTAAACGCTTTGAAACCTTAATTTTTATTTTATTTACCATGAAGTTGATAAAATTGTTTACCAGATATTAATAAATACTATTATTGCGTAAAAATGTTTCATAAAAAATAGAGATATGAAGAAAATAAATGGATTAAAGAGAAAAGTAATCGGTTTAGTTACTGTGTTTTGTGTTTGCTCTTCGGGCTTGGCACAACTGACTATCGAAGACTGTTATGCTAAAGCACGAGCTAATTATCCGCTTATCAATCAGTACGGTTTGATCGAGCGAGCAAAAGATTTTAACCTGTCGAACGCAGGAAAAGCGTATTTGCCACAGGTGCAATTGTCGGCAAAAGCAAGTTATCAGTCGGATGTGACGGAAATCCCCTTTGATTTTTCGAAGTTGGGGATACCGGACATGAGCGTGCCGCATTTGAGCAACGATCAGTATGGCGCTACCGTCGATGTAAGTCAGACGGTTTGGGATGGAGGCACTGTCAGAGCAAAGCGTGAAAGTATCAGGGCAAAGTCGGAAGTTGAGCAAAAAGAGTTGGATGTCAGTCTGTATGCTGTCAATGAGCGGATAAACCAATTGTTTTTTGGGATTTTGCTGTGTGACGCTCTGATGGAACAAAACCGGCTGTATCAGGATGAATTACAGCGAAATTATGAGAAAATCTCCTCGTACATTAAGAATGGCGTCGCTAATCAAGCCGATTTGGACGCTGTGAAAGTGGAACAGTTGAAGGCAAAACAGGCTCTTACTCAGGTTGTTCATAACCGAAAAGCGTTTGTGGAAATGATGTCAGCATTTGTGGGCGAAAAGTTTGACGAAAACATTATTCTGCAAAAGCCGGAAATAAGTCTTTCGCCGTTTTCGGAACTGCGCCGTCCGGAACTTGAATTGTTTGATAATCAGTATAAGACATTAGATGCTGCACGAAACGAAATCAACGCAAGTCTGATGCCGAAATTCGGTCTGTTCCTGATCGGTGGCTATGGAAAACCCGGTCTTAACATGCTGGAAAACAAATTTTCGGCGTATTATGTCGGAGGTATCAGGCTGTCATGGAATATCGGGAGTTTTTATACGAAGAAAAACAGTTTGAGTTTGATTGAATCCAATCGCAATACTGTTAAAATTCAACGTGAAACATTTGTTTTCAATACTTTATTGAATAAAACCGGCGAGGAAAATGAAATCGCAAAATATCGCGAACTGCTGCAATCGGACGACGAAATCATTGCATTGAGAAACTCCGTAAAACGTTCGGCGGAAGCCAAACTCGCCGGCGGGACGCTTAACGCAATCGATTTGATGCGCGAAATAACCGCAGAACAATTGGCTAAACAGGACAAAATCGTACACGAAATCAAATTAACACAGGCTATTTACAATTTGAAATTTATCACAAATAATTAAAGATATATGAAAGCAAGTAGATTTTTTCTTATCGCAATGGCAGTTACTGCGTTATCTGCATGTAAAAATAAAAATAACGAGTATGATGCATCCGGAATTTTTGAGACGACGGAAATAATCGTATCGGCAAAAGGAAATGGCGAAATCATACATTTCGATATTTCGGAAGGACAAACTGTGGAGGCGCAAACTCCACTCGGATTGATTGATACTATGCAACTTTATCTGAAAAAAAAGCAGTTGCAAGCGAATATCCGCGCCATGAATAGTCGCCAGGTTGATGTTTCACTACAGACCGCCGCTCTGAAACAGCAAATCGAAACACAACGTCGTGAACAGAGCCGTTTTGAAACGCTTGTTAAAGAGAATGTCGCCAATCAAAAACAGTTGGACGATATCAACGCACAGATTACTACGTTCGAAAAACAATTGTCGGCGCAAACCGAAACGCTGAACAACAGCAACAACAGTCTGAATAACGAACAGGAATCGCTTGTTGTACAGATTGCTCAGATTGACGACCAAATAAAAAACTGCATAATCAAAAGTCCTGTAAAAGGCACAATATTAGCGAAATATGCCGAAGCAGGCGAATCGACGATGCAAGGTAAAGTGATTTTCAAAGTCGGCAATCTGGAAAACATATATTTGAGGGCGTATATTACAGCAAGCCAACTCACTACAATCAAAATTGGACAACAGGTCAAAGTGTATTCCGACATTGGAGAATCTGGCAGAAAAGAGTATCTGGGAACGATCACGTGGATTGCGGACAAGGCGGAATTTACGCCGAAAACAATTCAAACACGCGACGAACGCGCTAACCTTGTCTATGCGATAAAGATAGCCGTAAAAAACGACGGATATATCAAAAAAGGAATGTATGGGGAATTGATAATTAATAATTGAATTTCTATTATTAAAATGACAAAAAACAAATGATGCTTACATTTGTCTACATCTTTTTGCCGGCGCTAAACATTGTAAACGGTAAGTGAAAGGAAACAAGCGCTATCGGACAACTCAACGTAACGTTCGTGTGGAAAATCACATTCATTCTTGCCAAACGCATTCCTTCTTTGGAATGTAGTATGTTGTCCTGACTGTCGGATTGATACATACATATGATTTGTAACCGACAGGCGTGATACCGTTAAGCATATTGTTTACCGATGTAAACAATATGCTGGCAGGCGCATGCGGCTACAATTGTAAACTTGCTGCATATTTATGGAAATTATGTAATCGGTCTATCGCAACTTGTTGCAGCGGGCTTTCGCATGACAGACAAAGTAGAAAACAGAAATCGAAAAAAATAATTACCCTTAAATCCGGGTAGTGTATAGTTTTAGTTGATATGTTTTTTATAGAGTAATATGAAGCAAGTGAACTATATAGCACCGTGTGATTATTTTTTATAAGATATAAATTGCAATTATTTTGTCAATATGGA
>JAITKY010000116.1 GCA_031278135.1 Prevotellaceae bacterium
TCATGACTAACGATAAACAGGAACGTATATCTATCAGAGCCTGTTCCAGACCGAATACAAAAGTCGCTAATATCTACGATCTTCTGAAGTTGAAACATGCGCCTTTCATTCGTAAAAAATATGTAGTCCCCAAATTGCAAAATTTAAAAAATCGAAATATTGAGATTCTGGATAATACCAGCTGATTGTTCGCAATGTGGGTTGAAACCGACATCAACGCTTCGGCAGAAATACAGACCGCTTTGAGTAATTTCGGATTGCGCCCTGTCATGAACCGTCTCTTTGCCGCGAACAAGGAGTACGACGCACTGTTTCGTGAATATATCACTGAAAAGAGTACGGAAGAACACATTGATGTAGCCGAACTTCGCAAAAAATGTACAAAAGCGCTGGGACAATTTTTCGACGCCGTACAATACTGCGCTTTCGCTTACGAAGATGTTGATTACAGCCCGCTAATCAATGAGCTGGAACAACTGAGCGTATATTACAATCAACGATTGAGGGCCCGTGCAACACGTCGCAAAAACAAAACAGCCGGCGACGAACCGGTAATCGATCCGCCAAAAGAATGAGTATAATCACGAAAAAAAAAACCGATTTTTGCGGATTTACAACGTTTATGTACATCATCTACATGCTGGAATTTTTCCGTTTGTTAGAAAAATCTACATCGACAACCGACTGAGATAATGCACATTATTTGGAATAGAATAAAAAATATTCTTTAAATTTGTTTTGTATTCAAATGAAATTATTACCTTTGCACCCGCAAAAAGCCCGGATGGCGGAATTGGTAGACGCGCTAGTTTCAGGGACTAGTATTCGTAAGAATGTGCAGGTTCGAGTCCTGTTCCGGGCACCTTAGTTTTTCAAGCCCAGGTGGTGGAATTGGTAGACACACTACTTTGAGGGGGTAGCGCCGGGTTTCGGCATGCAAGTTCGACTCTTGTCCTGGGCACTTGATTATACTTGACGATAAATAAAATAACAGCGGTATGGATATTCCCGATCTCGTAAAAAATGATTTTTATCTTAAACCTTATGCGTCTGTTATCAGCAAACGTATTGAAAAAATTCTCCTGAAAGAAAAGGATTTATGCGGCAATGGCGCTCTCGAAGATGTGGCTAACGGGCATTTTTATTATGGATTGCACAAATATCCCGATTATTGGTGTTTCAGGGAAAAAGCCCCTTCTGCAAGCGAAATTTATTTTGTCGGAGATTTTTCGGAGTGGAAAATTGCCGAAAAATACCGGATGAATCGAATCAATCAGTGGGACTGGGAGCTGAAAATCCCGACAGATGTTTTGCATCATGGCGATTTATATAAACTGATAATCAGGTGGCAAGGTGGCGAAGGCGAACGTATTCCCGCATATTGCCGCAGAGTGGTTCAGGATGCCGGCACGAAAATATTTTCGGCACAAGTATGGGAACCAGCCAAGAAATACAAATGGAAACATAAAGCGCCTAAAAAACCTGATTATCCGTTGATTTACGAAGCACATATCGGGATGTCGTCGGAAGAAGAAAAAGTAGCGACTTTCGACGAATTTCGGAAAACCGTTTTGCCTCGAATAGCCGGCGCCGGATATAACATGCTACAACTGATGGCTATACAGGAACATCCGTATTACGGTTCGTTCGGGTATCAGGTATCTAATTTTTTTGCACCAAGTTCGCGGTTTGGCACTCCCGAAGAACTTAAACACCTTATCGATGAGGCGCATGGATTGGGAATCGGCGTTATTTTAGACATCGTCCATTCACACGCCGTGAACAACGAACAGGAAGGATTGAGCCGCTTCGACGGAACAACCGATCTGTATTTCTATCAGGGCGACAGAGGATATCATTCGCTCTGGAACTCACGATGTTTTGATTACGGAAAAAACACCGTTCTGGCATTTTTGCTGTCGAACTGCAAGTATTGGATCGAAGAATTTAAGTTTGACGGATTTCGTTTCGACGGCGTTACGAGCATGATGTACCGAGATCATGGATTGGGACGCCATTTCACCGATTATTCGTCCTATTTCGACGGTAATCAGGACGATAACGCAATTGTATATCTTGCTCTCGCCAACAAGTTGCTCCACAGGCTGAATCCTGACGTAATCACAATTGCCGAAGACGTCAGTGGAATGCCCGGACTTGCTGCTTCTCAAGCAGATGGAGGAATAGGTTTCGATTACAGGATGGCTATGGGCGTCGCCGATTTCTGGATAAGAACAATCGTCGAAAAACCCGACGAAGCATGGCACGTGGGCGATATGTACTACGAACTGTGCCGTAAACGAAAAGACGAAAAGACAATAAGTTACGCCGAATCGCATGATCAGGCGATGGTCGGTGATAAAACAATAATCTTCAGACTGATCGACAGCGAAATGTATTATTCGATGAATGTTTTTTGCGAAAATCTCGTTATCGACAGAGGAATCGCTTTACACAAAATGCTTCGTCTGGCAAGCATGGCGACCGCTGGAAACGGATACCTGAACTTCATGGGTAACGAATTTGGTCATCCCGAATGGATTGATTTTCCACGACATGGCAATAACTGGTCGTATAAATACGCACGCCGGCAATGGTCGTTGAGCGACGATACCAATTTGAGATACCATTTTCTGGCAGAGTTCGACAAGGCTATGATTTCACTTGTCGGGCAAGAGAATTTTTTTGATTATGAGCCCTTTGCCCTGTCGATAAACAACGAGGCGCAAGTGTTGATATTCAAACGCGGCGACATAGTGTTTTTCTTCAATTTCAACCCGAACGAATCGTTCACCGACTATGCAATCGAAACAGACAAAGGGAATTACACAATTATCCTCAACAGCGATTCGCCGGCATTCAACGGGTTCGACCGAATCGACGAAAATTGCACGTATCCTACACATATTTATTATAAAAAACATTTGTTAAAAGTTTACTTGCCTTCGCGAACAGCATTGGTAATGAAAAAAATATAAAAATGGCGTACAACATTGATAAAATCATAGAGCTACTGTCGGAGATAAAGCATCCCGAAACCGGAAACGACATAGTGTCGCTGGGGACAGTTCAAAATCTAAGAACCTTTGACGGAATAATCGCCATGAGTTTGGTTTTCAAACCAAACGACGCTTTTGTTTCGTCGATAAAAAAGGCTGTGGAAGAGAAACTTCGAACAGCATTTCCCGATGCGGAACTGCAAATACTCGACTTGAAAAGATATCCCTCAAAACAGCCCCAAAAAGAATATCCCGACCTCAGGGTAAAAAACATTCTTGTGATTGCATCGGGTAAGGGAGGTGTCGGAAAATCAACGGTTTCGGTCAATTTGGCGGTGGCTTTGGCGCAGAGAGGGTTTGCGACCGGACTGCTCGACGCCGATGTTTACGGTCCTTCGATTCCGACAATGCTGGCGATGAACAACGCTCGTCCGGCAATGATCGAAAAAGATGGTTTAGAGTTAATTAGCCCGGTCGAAAAGTTCGGGGTGAAATGTCTGTCTATCGGTTTTTTCCTGACACCGGATGATGCGGTGATATGGCGTGGTCCGGCAGCGACCGGCGCTCTGCGGCAACTCATAAAACAAAGCAACTGGGATGGTCTCGATTTTCTGCTTATCGATTTGCCTCCGGGAACAGGCGACGTCCATCTCACCATAACACAGGAACTTGACATCACCGCGGCTATCATCGTTACTACTCCGCAGAAAGTCGCACTTGCCGATGTCGTACGCGGCGTAAACATGTTTCGTAACAAGGACATCAATGTGCCAATCGCAGGCTTGATAGAAAATATGGCATGGTTTACTCCCGCCGAATTGCCTGATTACAAATATTATATTTTCGGAAAAAACGGCGGTAAACAAATGGCGACCGAAACAGCAATTCCTTTCCTTGGCGAGATTCCTTTGATACAGAGTATCAGGGAAAGCGGGGATGCCGGGTGTCCTGTCGTACTCGACAACAGCGTCAGCGCTAACGCATTCGGGAAAATTATCGATAATCTTTTACTGCAACCAATGATTAAAATATAAATTGAAAAAAACAATGGATGATTCTTTATTTACAGTCGATTTGGACAAAACTTTTCGCGACAAAAACCCGAAACTGTATAAAATGCTGCCGAAATTCGTGATGAATTATCTGAAAAAGATTGTGCATCAGGATGAAGTGAACGAAATCCTCACAACTTACGGATACGAACACAGGGGACTTGCATTCAACCGTAAAGTGCTGGAACATCTGAACATAACATATTCGACTGTCAATTGGGAAAATTTTCCCCCACAAGACGGACGGTATATTTTCGCCTCGAATCATCCTCTTGGCGGACTCGACGGAATTGTGTTGATCGACCTTATCGGAGAACATTACGGCAATGTCAAATTCATTGTAAACGATTTACTTATGTATTTGACGCCTTTGCGTGACGTGTTCGCTCCCGTCAATAAACACGGACGGCAACATGCAAATTACGTTATGATGATCGACGAACTTTACAGTTCCGACAAACAGGTGCTGTATTTCCCTGCCGGCTTGTGTTCGAGGAAGATAAAGAGCGAAATCATCGACCTCGAATGGAAAAAAAGTTTTGTTGTGAAGGCAATAAAATACAAACGCGACATCGTGCCTATGTTTTTCGATGGACGTAATTCAAATTTTTTCTACAATCTCGCTAACATACGTAAAGCGTTGGGAATAAAAGCAAATATCGAAATGCTGTATCTTTCGGACGAAATGTTCAGGCAAAAAAATGCACAGTTTACAGTGAAAATCGGTAAAAACATTCCTTACGGCGATTTACAGAAAATGGGAACCCGAAAGGCTATCGAATATGTTAGAAATAAGGTATATGAACTCCGGAAAATCTGAATATGGGAAAAGATAAATTACGAAAATTCGAGGAAAACAAGCGGTTTAAACATGTTTTTCAGCCTTTGTCGTCCGATATGGCGAATTTCGGTTCGGAATTTAAAGGACGATGGCGCGAAAAATTCGGCAATTCCAATCCCATCGTGCTGGAACTCGGATGCGGCAAGGGCGAATATACCGTCGCACTGTCACGGAAATATCCCGCCACAAATTTTATCGGCGTGGATATTAAGGGAGCGCGTTTATGGCGTGGAGCAAAGACTGTCGCGGACGAAAATATCCCGAACGCAGCATTCCTGCGTATCCGCATCGAGTTTATCGACAACTTTTTCGCTACCGGCGAAATCGACCAAATATGGATCACTTTTCCCGACCCGCAAGTCAATAAACCACGAAAACGTCTCACATCGCCTTCGTTTCTCGACCGTTACAGCAAATTCCTGAAACACGGAGGCCTAATTCATCTCAAAACCGACAGCCAAATATTATACGACTATACTGTAAACGTAATAAAGGAAAGTAATTATTCATTATTATCCTCATACGCCGATATCTACACCCAAAATCCAACCGACGAACTGCTAAACATAAAAACATTCTACGAATCTCAATATTCGGCAAAAGGAATAGCAATAAAATATCTGAAATTCAAAATGTCGAAATAGTTCAAAATAGTTATGAGAGATGAGTTATGAGAGATGAGCGCTGGCGCCAGCACTCATCTCTCATAACTATTTCGACATTCAGGATACTATGTTATACACAGTACTAAAAAAAATATATATCTTTGCATAAAATTTTATTGTCTAATTTTTAATAAAAAATATTATGAAACGTGTGATTTCAATACATTTAGATGGTCGGATCTTCCAAATTGAGGAGGATGGATATGATGTTTTAACCGGTTTGCTGTCGAATCAATGGAACAGAAACGAGTTAGAAAAAAAATTGGCTTCTCATTTCGAGCGAAAGTTGACAGGTAACAAAAATGTGATTACCTGTGTCGATGTGATCGAAGTATGTTACAATCTTGGTTTTTCGGTGTCCGATATCCGGAAACCCAAAAGATTGTACCGGCAACCCAA
>JAITKY010000135.1 GCA_031278135.1 Prevotellaceae bacterium
TATCAGTGCATTTAATACTTTCTGGCTTTTATGTGAACCTTTTCTTGATATTGTCTCTAACTGAAATATTTCTTCTTCCGACAGTGTTACTTTGTACTTTTTCATTGCTGTTTTTGGGGCGCAAAGGTAAAACATTTTTACGATTTTTTAGTTATGACATGACAGTACTAACTAAATCGACAATCTAAAATATTTTTTAAACAATAACAAAAAAAGTAATCATAATTCACAATTCGTTGATATACCCGTATATCCCGCTGATAAGTCCGACCAACAATATTGCGACGGTGCAAAGAACGAGGCTGATTTTATTGTAGTTGTCGGTATGGACTTTTGCGACGGCTTTTTCGTCTGGGGGGTTGATGAACATTGCTCTGACAATCAATAGATAGTAATACAGCGACACCACCGTATTAGCGAGAGCGATAAACACAAGCAAGTAGTCGCCTTTGGCTGCTACGGCTGCGAAGATAAAGAATTTGCTCATGAATCCGGCGAGCGGCGGGATTCCGGCTAACGAGAACACTGCTATCATCATCACGAATGCAAGTTTCGGATTCGACTTGTACAGACCGTTGTATGCGGCAATATCGGTGCGTCCCGACTGGTTTTCGACAGCAGTGATTACCCCGAAAGCGGCAAGGTTTGAGAACAGATACACAAGCACATAATACACCGTTGCCGTCATTCCCTGTTCCGTACCGCTCATTATTCCGAGCATTATATATCCCGCTTGCGATATCGACGAAAAAGCAAAAAAACGTTTAATATCTTTTTGTCTGATTGCGAACAGATTACCGATGATGATTGTTGCCACCGACAATCCCCAAAGCATTTTATACCAGACGATTTCGATATTTCCGAAAACATGATAGAGCGTAAACATCAGCACAAAACATCCTGCTCCTTTCGATACGACAGAAAGATAAGCCGTTACGCCCGTAGGAGCGCCTTCGTACACGTCGGCAGTCCAGAGGTGGAAAGGCACGAGCGAAATTTTAAACGCAAGTCCGGCAAAGAAAAACACGAAACCCAGCAATGTCATTGGGACATTCGTAACAAGAGAGCTCAAATCGTTGAAATACAATGTTCCCATAGCCCCGTAGATATACGAAAGCCCGAACATCATCACTCCCGACGACAACGCCGAAATAAGAATAAATTTGGCGCCGGCTTCGGCCGAACGTTCCTTATATTTATTGTATGCAACAAGACAGGCGACAGGTAGAGCCGCCGTTTCGATGCTGATATATAGCATCATGAAGTTTCCGGCGGATATCATCAGGTACATACCCAGCAGTGTTACGGTCGTGAGAGTATAAAATTCGCCTTCGCGCTGTTTGAGTGCAGGTTCCGAGTTAAGCCACTGTCCCGACTGCATCAAAGCAAAACAGGTTGCGATGTTGAGTATATTCTTCATCATCACCGTCATAGCCGAACTTACGTACATTCCCCCGAACGCAATGCCTTCGGACGAAACAAAAAAACCGGCGACAGTGTGTATCCCGAACAATATGCAGGCTGTCAGGCGAAACCACCGTTTCGAACTGTAGTTGCCGAATATATCGTATATCACCAAAATTAAGAATACGACCATAAGGCCGGCTTCCTGCTGCATTTTTAGAAAATTACTGAAATCCATATCTTTACTTTATAACAAACTTAAATATTTGATAACGGGAGCAAGGCTGTCGCTGATAATATCCGACGCCAGCGAAGGCATAACTCCCAAAAACACTATCCCTGCAATCAGCACAACGACAGATACTTTCTCGTACCACGAAGCATCGGAAAGGCCAAGATGATGACTGTCGAACACCGGACCGTAGAGTATTTTACCCACTGTGCGCAATATGTACACAGCGGTAATCACTATCGAACACATTGCTACTATGGTCAATACACGATGAAACGAGTCTGCATGTTCGAACGAACCAACAAATACGGTCATTTCGGCAACAAACCCGCTCAATGCCGGAAGTCCGAGCGACGCTAAACCTGCAATCACATAACAGACTGAAGCAAATGGCATTATTTTCATTAATCCGCCCATTTTGCGGATGTCGCGTGTGTGTGTTCGTCCGTATATCAAGCCGATAAGTGCAAAAAACAGAGCGGTCATCAATCCATGCGACAGCATTTGCAAAACAGCGCCGGTCATTGCCGTACGGTTCAACATCAATATCGCAAAAAGAACTAACCCGCAGTGGCTTACCGACGAATAAGCGTTGATATACTTCAAATCGGTCTGCACCACAGCGCTGAATGCTCCGTAAACCACGCTAATGCCCGTAAGAATCAGGAATATCGTCGATAGTTCGTGAGCGGCTTCCGGCATCAGGTAAATTGCGACACGGAAACAGCCATATCCGCCAAGTTTCATCAACACACCGGCATGCAGCATCGAAACGGCGGTCGGAGCCGACGCATGTCCGTCGGGCGACCACGTGTGGAAAGGAAACAGAGCGCCCAACACTCCGAATCCCAAAAATGTAACCGGAAATATCCAGTATTGATGCAACATCGGAATGGTTTTGCCTGCCAATTCGATGATATTCATCGTTGTATGTCCGGATGTGAAATATATTCCCAGAATGCCCGTCAGCAGAAATGCCGAACCTGCCATAAGCATCAGCGTAAGTTTCATCGCCGAATATTCCTTACGTCCCGTACCCCACACTCCTATAAGTAGATACATCGGAATCAGGGCGACCTCGTAGAAAAGGAACATAGTAAAAAGGTCGAGCGAAATGAAAAAACCAAAAACGCCGACTGTCAGCAAACAATACCACATAAAATATTCCCTCGACATGTTCCACGACGAAAAAACGCCCGTAAATACAATAATCGCCGATAAAGCAATCATTAACACCGAAATACCGTCAACGCCAACTGCATAATGTATGTTCAGCGACTCGTACCACACAAGGCTGTCGGTGAAAAGCATTTCGCTGTCGTTCAATGCTCTTTCGTGCACATACATAACCGCCAGCGTTGCCGCCAACACCATAAGCGCCAACGCTCCCGTAACCATAACTGTACGTATTTGTTTCATTGTCCGGCATATAAACAGGAGCAATAACATCAGGACAGGAACGACTACAAATAAAGATAATATACTCATATATAATTAATTATTTCCCAAAAAGTTTCGAATATTTTTCGGCGTTTGATTTAAACGTTTCATTTTCGTACCGGAAACGGAAATTAATATCTCTCAAAGCCTGAATCACCGGTTGAGCAAGCGAAAGGTCGTCTTTTGCCAAATCGAATGCCTGTTCGAGAATGGGCAACGCTTGTTTCAATTGTTTGTCGGCAAGATTCAACAAACGGTTGTATTCGCTATTATCGCGTTCTATTATAGCCTCTTCGGTATATTTTGCACCCAGATTGAAATGCAACAGCCCCAATGCCGAATAACCGTAAAAATATTTTGAATCGACTTCAATGGATTTCTTGAAACATTCGATAGCAGTGTCCATATCGTTCGTTCGTTCATACAGTTGTCCTTCGACCGTGTATAATCCGGGATTGTCCGGTTCCGCCTGTTGCGCTTTTTTGATTAACGGTAATATTTCTTTCGGGTCTTTTCCCGATGCCATGTAATTGTTGATTAATGAGAATATTATTTGTTGATTATCGGGATTTTCGGCAAATCCTTTTTCAAGAACTTCCTTTGCCTCGTTCGGACGTTCAAGTTTCATAAGCGTTTTGCCGAGATATGCATAAGCGTCGCCTTTTTCGGTGTAACCCAACTCGATAGCCTTGCGAAGATATTTTTCGGCAGTCGAATCTTCCGATATCTCGCTTGCAATGACACCAATAAAATAATATCCCAACGAATCGGTCTGTCCGATTAAAGGGTCTGACGAACAGTCGGTTGACAGGATAAACAGTTCAATTGCTTCGGCAAGTTTCCGGGCGTAATATTTGTTGAATGCTTCGCTTTTCGACAATGTCGCCAACAAACTGAGCCCATTTTTTATCTTTTTTGAGTTTTTACCGTTTTTGTCAAGGATTTTTGCTCTTTGATATGCTTCGTAAGATTTTCGCATCGGATTGGATGTCTCATATTTAAGTACGTCCCAAAACATCAGCATTCCCGATGCAAGGTACATTTTTTTGTTAGGCAAAGTGTGTACCTTATACGATTTTTTGTCGATGGTTTCGACCGTTTCGGTTACTGTTTCTCCCTGTATAGCAACTTTGTAGAAGTTTTCGCTCATGCCCGCCATCAAGTTCGCTACCGGCTCGTTCGCTATATCGTAGAACAATTGGGCTCTCGCAATCCATGTTTTGGGATTGGCGCCTTTTTTAATATGTACAATGTCGCCGTCGCTCGTCGAAATCATTTTATCGAACTTTTGAGACAACACAACACTCACATTCGTAAGTATAAATACCGTAATCAACAACTTTTTCATATATTAATTTATTCGTTTAATATTCCTTATTCTATTACAATCTATTATTATACAAACTCTTATATACGGTTATTTGTTTTTTATTACCGCTAAAAAAGCGCGCTAAATTACTAAATTTATTATAAATGAATGAAAAACTTGATAATTAAAACGAGTAGAAGGAACGGGATTATGTGTTTGTAGTCATAGTGGACTTGCACCTCCAAGTTATGCGCCATGCACGGCGCACGAAAGATAGTGCGTTTCGACACACACCTTTTCTTTAAATTAAATTTGTTATATCTATCGAAAATACTATAATTTTCAGTTGATATAACAGTTTTCGCATTATTAAATGTGGCATTGGGGATCTGGTGTGCTGCGTTCCTTTTATCAGGTAGCAGGATTAAACAGAATGGTTGTAATTTTGTTTAATTTGACATTAAATAAAGGGTAGTGTATAGTTTTAGTTGATATGTTTTTTATATAGTAATATGAAGCAAGTGAACTATATAGCGCCGTGTGATTATTTTTTATAAGATATAAATTGCAATTATTTTGTCAATATGGATATAAAAATTGATGAAAACACAGGCGTGAAAAATGTAAAATATTGGCATATATA
>JAITKY010000186.1 GCA_031278135.1 Prevotellaceae bacterium
TTATAAAGTTTTGTCGATATGGCGTATTTGTTCCCATATAGAATGTAAGCAAGTCGTGAATCATATCGTTTTTACCTAATTTGACGGGGTCGAGACGTATGTTTTCACCGATAAAGCCGGCAAATTCGTCGGAAGATATTTCACCAAGGCCTTTGAAACGGGTTATTTCCACCGCACCCAATTTTTTGATAGCCTGCATTTTTTCTTCTTCGCTGTAACAGTAGATTGTTTTCTTTTTGTTACGCACCCTGAACAGCGGTGTTTGAAGGATATACAGATGATCTTGTCGTATCAGGTCGGGGAAAAAGTTGAGAAAGAACGTGATAATCAACAAACGGATATGCATTCCGTCCACATCGGCGTCGGTAGCGATGACAACCTTGTTATAGCGCAGATTGTCGAGGTCTTCTTCAATATTTAAGGCAGCCTGCAAAAGGTTAAATTCTTCATTTTTATACACAATACTTTTCGAGACGCCATAAGTATTTTTTGGTTTGCCCCTCAAACTGAAGACAGCCTGTGTATTGACATCTCTCGATTTGGTTATCGAACCGCTTGCCGAATTACCCTCAGTGATAAAAAGCGTTGATTTTTCGAAATTTGCATCTTTACTGTTATAGTGAACTCTGCAATCGCGGAGTTTTTTATTGTGCAGACTTGCTTTCTTTGCCCTTTCACGCGCAAGTTTTTTTACTCCTGCAATCGCTTTACGGTCTTTTTCGGCATCGACGATTTTATGCAGGAGAATATCCGCCATGGCGGGGTGTTTATGAAGATAATTATCCAGCGTCTGTTTCAGGAAATCAATGATATAGTTCTTTATTGTGGGTAATCCTGCACCCATATCCTTCGAACCGAGTTTGGTTTTTGTCTGCGATTCGAACACCGGCTCCTGAACTTTGATACTGATTGCTGCAACCATAGATGTACGTACATCGTCGGGGTCGAAGTCTTTCTTGTAAAACTCCTTTATCGTCTTCACAAGCCCCTCTTTAAACGCCGACAGATGAGTACCTCCCTGAGGCGTATGCTGCCCGTTCACAAACGAATAGAAACTTTCGCCATATCCGGATGTGTGAGTCAGCGCAACTTCGATGTATTGCGATTTCAGATGTACAGGCTCATAAAGCGCTTCTTCGTTAAGATTGTTGTTGAGCAAATCGAGCAGTCCGTTTTGCGAACAGTAGGCAGCATCGTTGAAAATCAGTTTCAGTCCGGCGTTGAGGAACGAATAGTTTTTCAACATCGCTTCGATGTAGTCGTTATTGAACTCGAAAACGCCGAAAAGCGTTTCGTCCGGCGAAAATATTACAAGAGTTCCATTTTCCTCGTTTGTATTGCCTTGTTCTTCGTCCAGCAAAATGCCCCGACAGTAACGCGCTTTTGCATATTGCCCGTCACGGAACGAAGTTATTTCGAACAGCGACGATAACGCGTTTACAGCCTTTATCCCCACGCCGTTAAGTCCTACCGAATTGACGAAAGCGCCCGAAGTGTATTTTGCTCCGGTGTTCATTTTCGACGACACATCGACCACTTTACCCAACGGAATACCGCGTCCGAAATCACGAATTTTCACTTCTTTGTCTTCCGAAATCGTGATGACTATGCTTTTTCCAAATCCCATAACATATTCGTCGATGGAATTATCGATAACTTCTTTAAGTAACACATATATACCATCATCGTGCGCTGTTCCGTCGCCGAGTTTTCCGACATACATACCCGGTCTTAAGCGAATATGCTCCCGCCAATCTAAATGAATGATGTCAGATTCAATATATTCATATTCTACTGTATTCATAAAATCAATCATACAAAAAAACGCGCAAAGATAACGATAATGACGTTTCCCCGAAAAAAAAGTTATTAACACTTTCATTTTATGCTTTTGAACAGGATGAAAATGACCCGTTTAACATTATAGCAACAGCGACAGTCACGTTATAGTAATAACGACGGGTAATAGATTTGCGAGACGTCCGAAGTTTGTAAGATTCTCGCAACGACCGTCGTATATACCTGCATTAGTTTTCATTTGTACAACAGTTTATCAATTTTTAACTTAATCCAAGAATTTTCTTTGTTTTTTCGATACCTTCGCAGAGTTTATCGATTTCGGATTTTGTGTTGTAGAATGTCCACGAAGCACGAACCATACCCGTCAATCCGAAATGATGCACCGTAGGGTCGGCGCACATGCGTCCTGTCCGGACAGCGATACCCATTTTGTCTAATATTTCGCCCATGTCGGCATAGTGAATCCCTTCGACAAGAAACGACGCTATGCCGACCTTATTTGCAGACGTTCCGTAAATGGAGATTCCGGGAATGGACGAAATTTTTTCCAGAGCATAATCCGTCAGATCCTTTTCGTACGAATGAATATTTTCTATACCTTTATCCATAAGGTAACTCAACGCCTCGCCCAATGCCATTGCTCCCACATAGTTCGACGTACCTGCCTCGAATTTGAGAGGCAAATCGGAATACGTTGTTTTGGCGAAACTTACATTCTTGACCATATCGCCTCCGCCCTGCCATGGAGGAAGTTGTTCGAGCAGATTTTCTTTTCCGTACAGTATTCCCGTACCTGTTGGAGCGTAAATTTTGTGTCCCGAAAAGACATAAAAGTCGAAATCGTAGGCAGTTACGTCTGTTTTGACATGCTGTATTCCTTGAGCGCCATCGATCAGCACGTACACGCCTTTTTCGTGCGCCTTCCGGACGATTTCGTCTAAGGGATTGACCGTTCCCAGAACGTTTGTAGCCTGAGCAACACAGATTAAGCGAGTACGTCCGGTCAAAAGTTCGTCTAACAGTTCCATTTTCAGGTCGCCTTTGTCGTCGAACGGAAGAACCTTTAACACAGCGTCTTTTCTTTCGCACATCAATTGCCACGGCACGATATTGGAATGGTGTTCCGATTCGCAGACAACAATTTCGTCGCCGCTGTTCACAAATTTTTCACCGAAAGCGAATGCCAGCAGATTGATTGCAGCAGTTGTCCCCGAAGTAAACACAATTTCGTGCGCATGTTTAGCGTTGATAAACCCGCTAACAATTTTCCGCGCATTTTCGTATTCATCCGTACAGATAGCGGCTAACTTGCTGACCGAACGGTGAATATTCGAGTTGTACCATTTGTAAACTTCCTCGATTTTTGCGATTACGCGGGAAGGTTTTTGCGTCGTGGCTGCATTATCGAGATATACCAGCCTTTGCCCGTATATTTCCCTGTCAAGTATTGGGAAATCGAGTCTAACATTATCAATATCAAACATTTTTATTAAAAATTAAATTTTCCATAACAATTGGAAAATGTTTATACTCAAGTTCATGAATTCTGGCGGCTAACGATTCGGGCGTATCTGTTTCGGTGACAGGGCAAGTGGCCTGAAATATTATACTTCCCCGGTCGTATTCTTCATCGACATAATGAATTGTGATTCCCGACTCCTTTTCTTTAGCATCGATAACCGCTTGATGCACATTCATTCCATACATTCCTTTGCCGCCGTATTTCGGTAACAGCGCCGGATGGATGTTAACAATTTTTTTGGGGAAAATTTTTATCAAATTTTTTGGAATTAACCACAAAAAACCTGCTAAAATGACCCAGTCGATGCCCTCATTTTTCAAAAAAACGGCAATATTTTCGGAATAATAAAACTCCTCTCTGTCAAATATTCTGACCGGGACATGAAGTTTTTTTGCCCTTTCGATGACCATTGCACCCTTTTTATTTGTTAATAAAACGCTTATCTTTGTGCCGGTTATTGGCGAAAAATGCTCAATAAGACGTTGTGCGTTTGTTCCCGAACCCGATGCGAAAATAGCTATATTGTTCATTATAAAGTACATTAAAATTCTGTTGCAAAAGTAAAACAAATTTTACTATTTTTGCACTCGGAAATGAGAATATTTTTTTGGTATTCGATTTTGGACAAGTTTTAGGATAGAAATAGATTTTAGAATAGAATATAAATTATAAAAATATTATTAATTAAAAAAGTTAAAAAATTATGGCAGATGTTGCAGCAAAAGTTAAGTCAATAATCGTTGAGAAATTGGCGGTTGATGAGAACGAGGTAACTCCTACAGCAAGTTTCACGAACGATTTGGGCGCTGATTCTTTGGACATTGTAGAATTAATTATGGAATTTGAGAAAGAGTTTGGAGTATCGATTCCGGATGAGGATGCAGAAAAAATTGTTACGGTAGGCGATGCAGTCGCTTATATCGAAGGTCAAAGTGCTTAACAATAATGCAGGAATCACAAGTGTAATTAAAAACAGTTTGGGATTTTTATGTATAAACGAGTAGTTATTACAGGAATAGGGGCAATCACCCCTTTAGGAAACAACATTAAGGAGTATTCGGAAAATTTGTTTGCCGGCAAAAGTGGAGCGGCTCCTATCACTCATTTTGATACCACAAAATTCAAAACCAAATTCGCTTGTGAGGTAAAAGGTTTTGATGTTGCAAATTATCCCGATATCTTCGACCGTAAAGAAGTGCGAAAACACGACAGATATTCGCTTTTCGCAATGGTCGCATCGGAGGAAGCAATCATCGATTCCGGCTTGGATTTCAAGTCGATAGACCCAAATTCGGCAGGAGTTATATGGGCTTCCGGTATCGGGGGAATCGGAACATTCTTTGAGGAAGTGAAGGGCTACGTCTTAGGTGATGGAACACCGAGGTTTAGCCCTTTTTTCGTTCCCAAAATGATTTCCGACATTGCAGCCGGACACATCTCTATCCGTCATGGTCTGAGAGGTCCGAATTACGCAACCGTATCGGCATGTGCATCTTCGAACAACGCCATTATCGACGCCTTCAATCTCATCCGTATGGGCAAGGTGAAAATAATGGTTGCAGGAGGATCGGAAGCAGCAATTAGCGAACCGGCAATCGGCGGGTTCAACTCTGCGCAGGCTTTGTCAACACGCAACGACGACTATCTGACAGCGTCACGCCCGTTCGATAAAAGTCGCGACGGCTTTGTCATGGGCGAAGGTGCAGGAGGATTGATACTTGAAGAGTACGAACATGCGAAAGCTCGCGGAGCGAAAATCTATGTCGAGATAGTCGGCGGAGGAATGTCGGGCGACGCTTATCACATGACGGCACCTCATCCCGAAGGTCTTGGTACGATTGCAGTGATGCAGCAAGCAATAGACGATGCAAAATTATCACCCGAAGATATAGATTATATTAATGTACACGGCACTTCGACTCCACTTGGAGATGTCGCCGAACTGAATTCAATAAAAAAAGTTTTCGGCGAACACGCATATAATCTGAGTATCAGTTCGACAAAGTCGATGACCGGTCATCTTCTGGGCGGAGCAGGCGCTATCGAAACCATTGCCTGTGTGTTAGCCATGCAAAACAATATTGTGCCTCCTACCATCAATTTCAACGAAAAAGACGAGCAAATCGATTACAACCTGAATCTCACATTGAATCAGGCTCAAAAACGGGAAATTAAGGTAGCGTTGAACAATGTTTTCGGTTTTGGAGGGCATAACGCAACTGTTTTACTGAAAAAAATGTAGGTTATGAGTTTTTCCGGAATTCGCCGCAAGCTGAATTTCTTGTTGTCGAAAGATAGGGAATTCCATAAGGAAATGAAACATTTGTTGGGAACATTGCCCGGCAATGTAGAATATTACAAGTGTGCGTTTACTCATCGTTCTGCCGTCGGAAGTAAAAAAAACGGCGGTCACAACGAGCGTTTAGAATATCTCGGCGACGCTATGCTTGGCGCTATTGTTGCTGATTATCTGTACGAAAAGTATCCTTCACACGAGGAAGGACTTTTGACCAAAATGAGGTCGAAACTGGTGAACAGAGTTACTCTGTTGAACGTTGGGAAAACGATGAATTTGGACAAATTCCTTGTGTCACAAATTAATATCGGCGTCGAGGGCAAATTCATATTGAGCAATATGGTTGAAGCCCTTGTCGGCGCCGTTTATCTTGATTTGGGATATAAATACGCAAAATATTTCGTAATAAATATCCTGCTCAAAGATTTGTTGGATAGCGATATCGAAAATCTCGAATACGATTTTAAAAGCAAAATGCTCGAATGGGGACAGAAACGTAAACAGGATATATTGTTTGTGTCACAGCAAAATAACGAAAAAGAATCAAATCCCGTATTTTCTTCCGATATACTTGTCGATGGCGTCGTAGCCGGAAGCGGAATAGGGTACACGAAAAAAGAAGCAGAACAGAACGCTGCAAAAGAAGTCTGGCAAAAATTGGAAAGCCCTGATAAGTAATGTGTATAATAATTAATTGAATTATAAATAAATGTATGATAAAAAGATTACAGGATAATATTCGCACATCGAAAGCGGTGCGCTGGACGGTGTTGCTGTGTCTTGCCATCCCGATGTTCGGCTCGTATTTTTTCGACGACATGTTTTCGATGGTAAGTCAGATTTTCAACAATCCCAAATTACTCGAACTCAACTGGAATTCCGCAGATTACGGCTATTACGGCGGCGCTTATTCATCGCTTGGCGTATTCGGAGGATTGATTATCTGCGGGATGCTGCTCGACAAATGGGGTGTCCGTTTTACCGGAACGTTGTTTGTTACATTGATGGTATGCGGTTCGATGATTGTTACTTATGCTTTATCACCCGCATTTCCGGGAAGTGTTGTCGCCGGCTTTGTCGGGAACATGCTTGGATTTGAAAAACCGTCGTTGGCAACAGCTTATGCAGGATGCGCCTTGTTTGGTCTCGGCAGCGAAATTGCAGGCGTTTCGGTAACGAAATCTATTGCCAAATGGTTCAAAGGCAAGGAAATGGCTCTGGCAATGGGCTTACAGTTAGCTTTAGCCCGTCTGGGAACAGCAATAGCCTTACTTTTGGCGCCAATGGTAATCGTCGCAAAACAAAACACTCCCATCCCTCTGACAGAATCGAACAATATGTCGGAAATCGGAATGTTCCTGATGATAATCGGCTTCGTTACATGGTTTGTGTTTATTGCGTTCGACAAAAAATCGGACAAACAAGCCGATGACAAATCAAATAACAGCGACGATGAAAAATTTCAGTTTTCCGACATCTGGAAAATCCTTACAAACAAGCATTTCATACTGATATCGTTGTTGTGCGTATTTTTTTATTGCTGTGTCAATTCGTTCAAACGCTTTGCGGCAGCAATACTCGAACCGCGTTTCGGAGAAGTCGATATTTCGCTGTTTGGCGTTGAGTTTCAGACTTCGTCGATAATGGCGGTTTTGCTTCCGGTGTTTACTATTGTTTTCACTCCCCTGTTCGGTTCGACAATAGACAACAAGGGAAAAGCAACAAAATGGCTGATGGTCGGCTCGGTGATTGTCCTCTGTGCTCACTTGATAATCGCTTTCGCTCCACAGATACAACTGTTTGGTTTTGCAGGGCTTTCGCTGCTCGGAATAGGATATTCGCTTGTTCCCGCCGCAATGTGGCCATCAGTAACGAAGATAATTCCCGAAAGTAAGTTAGGTACGGCTTATTCGCTTATTTTCTGGATTCAAAATATTGGTCTGATGCTGGTTCCTGTAGCGATAGGAGAGATATTTGCATTATCCGAATCGAGTCATACCGATCCCAAAGAACAGCTAACGGTAGCGGTGTATGCGGAATTAGTCTTTATCGCTTTGGCGTGTATTGCAATCGCCATATCGTTCGTATTGAAAAAATCGTCGCAGGAACATCCCGAACTGAAACTCGACGAACCAAATAAAGAAGGATGATTCGGTATTAATTAGTGGATAAAGCCCATATTAACGAGAATATGAATCTGTTACGTTTCCACATTGCGCTGAAATCAATCAGTTTCGTTTCGTCTCTTGGAGTATGATAGTCCTGATGCAGCCCGCTGGTCAACAGTACTGCGGGAATGTTGTTTTGGGCAAAATGATAATGGTCGGAACGCTTAAACAGCGAGTTATGGTCTTCTGTATTAATCACAATACTGTCGATGTTCGAATTGTTGATGATTTCGAGTAAATTTCCGTTTGTTTTTTCGTCGTTCACAATGTAGATATAATTTCCGTTCGTCGATTTGTATTTGTCGTCAATGCGTCCCACCATATCGACATTGATGCACGCTTTGGCGTGTGTCAATGGAAATGCCGGATTCTTAACGTAATAATATGAGCCTATCAGTCCCAATTCTTCGGCAGCAAAGAACAGGAAAACAACAGAACGGCGCAATCCGTTACCTTCGCTTTTCGCTTTTGCTAATAAACGTGCGATTTCAAGAACACTCGATACTCCGGAAGCATTGTCGTCGGCTCCATTGTAGATTTCTTCGCCGATGATTCCTACATGATCGTGATGCGCCGACAGGATAATGTATTCATCTTGAAGGTCGGTGCCCTCGATAATTCCGATAAGATTGTTTACGTCCATTGTACGGTATATCACATTTCCGTGAATTTCGACAGATGTGTTTAAGGTGTAAATTTGAGGTATTTGGCTTTTTCCGACTTCATCGGTGATTTCCTTTAATGTCTTTTTTGTCGATTCAATCAGTTTATCCGCTAAATCGGCGCTGATAGTTACCATGTTGTACTTATATTTGCTTTCAGGTGGGGTAAAAAAATAATTTTCGGACATCTTCGAAGACTCTGATTTAAACGTAGGTACAATATTGATAATGGTCGCAGGATGCAAACCGTTAAGAAAATCGTCAGGCGCATCGTATAATTTCATTACCACCTTGCCGTCGAGATTAATAAATCCGAATTTGTCGCTCTCGGTTCCCGACGCTACAAATATTATTTCCTTAATTTTAAGAACAGTATCCTGAGTGTAAGAGTTTTCATATTTATAATCATTGGGAAAGTCAATATTATCAACAATAAACCGTCGTTTGGCAATATTGAAACTTTTGATATGATTGATATTCTGGAAAAAAGAACCGTTATTACCGGGTTTTACGCCACAAGAATCCAAATAAGCGGTAATATATTTCTGTGCAAGTTCGCCTCCCCGTCCGCCGGTTCCTCTGCCCTCAAATTCGTCGGACGCCAAAGTTGAGAGTGTTTCTCGTATTGCTACGGAATCAATTTGTGCAATATACTTCGACATTCTCGTTCCTTGAGAAAATAATCCGCATGAAAATGTGAGTAATGATGCTAATAACAATGTGTGTTTAATATATTTAACCATAATCATAATGTTTTATTCCAGCAACAAATGTACATGAAAAATTCAAATTACAAATTACAAAAAAGCTAACAAAATAGCAGGGGCGACGCATTTAAATTTGTATTAGTTTCAAAAGATACTCTTTGTTCCAAGCGGCTTTTAGTCTTTTTGAACGTAAAGATTCTGAACCTGAATCTTTTTTGAGCAAATTTAAA
>JAITKY010000200.1 GCA_031278135.1 Prevotellaceae bacterium
CCATATTGACAAAATAATTGCAATTTATATCTTATAAAAAATAATCACACGGCGCTATATAGTTCACTTGCTTCATATTACTATATAAAAAACATATCAACTAAAACTATACACTACCAAAAAGGAATAAATAGAATAAAATTTATTCCGATCACATTTCCACCCGTTTCACGCTGTCCATACCTTTAATATGTTGAACAGCATTGATGAGGATATTCAAATCTTCGAGGTCGTGGACATACAGTTCGATAAAACCCTCGAATATACCGTCGTGGCTTTCGATATTCAGTTTTCGGATATTGACGTTCAAGCGGTCGGCGACGATATCCGTCAAGTCTCTCAGTATTCCAATTCTATCGATACCTCTGATTTCGAGGATTGCCAGAAACGAGAGAATCTTATGTACGCTCCACTGTGCATTGACGATTTTTTCGGCATGTTGAGCGGCGAGTTTCATTGCCGTTGCGCATTTTCGTTTGTGTACGGTGATGATTGAAGCCGAATCATCCGTAAACCCGATTATTTCGTCGCCAGGAATGGGTTTACAACACTCGGCGATTTTGTATGATAAGTCGTCTTTGAGCAAATACGTTGATTTAGGATTTATTTTTTCGGGTTTTTCGTTCAATTGCTGTCGTTCTTCGACAATCTTTCTGAGGTTCTTGATTTTACTGCGTCCGCTCAGACCGAGTTGCATACTCCAGTACTGCACCCATTTCTGTGGAGTATTTTCACGAATCACCTTATTAAAATTGTCAAGATTCAGCAGACCGGCGCCGACATTGCTAAACAGTGCGTCTTTATTTCCCTGTTTATAAGCCTCGATAAGTTTTCGGTACGTTCTTGCGCTTGGTTGTATTCCGAGATCAGCGAGTTTTTTGTCGATTATCTCCTTCCCTTTTTTACTGTGTTCCTTCACCTCCGATTTCAACGCTGACTTTATCAGGTTTTTAGCCTTGACAGTCGTAACGAAATCAAGCCATTCCTTTTTCGGCTTTTGCGTTCGGGTAGTGATGATTTCAACCTGATCAGTGCTTTTCAAGATGTGATTCAATGGCACAAGTTTGTAATTGACCTTTGCGGCAATGGCTCGATTACCGATTTGAGTGTGAATATCATATGCAAAATCGAGAGCGGTAGCGCCTTTCGGCAACTTACGCTGTTCACCTTTTGGAGTAAACACGTATATTTCGGGAAGAAGGAGGTTGGTTTTGAACTTGGCGACAAAAGTTTCGGCATTTTCTTCGTTAGCCATTAGGTTTTCTCTCACTTGCTGCAACCAATTGTCAAATTCTTTTTTCGACTGACTTGTTGTTTTGTACTTCCAATGAGCAGCGATACCCCGTTCGGCGATGTCGTCCATTCGTTCGGTTTTTATCTGGACTTCGACCCATACCCCTTCGGGTCCCATAAGCGTGCAATGTAAAGCCTCATAGCCATTTGCTTTTGGAGTGCCGACCCAGTCCCGGAGACGTTCGAGTTTGGGACGATAGATTTCCGTTATTAGCGAATATATTGCCCAGCATTGAGTTCGTTCGGGCAAATTGTTATTGGGTTTGAAGACTATACGTATCGCAAACAAGTCGTACACTTCCTCGAACGACACGTTTTTGTTTTGCATCTTACGCCATATCGAATATACCGATTTGAAACGGCTGTTGATTACAAATTCGATTTCGGCTTCCTTCAGTTTGCTGATAATCGGGATTTCGAAATTATTGATAAATGTTTCGCTTTCAATTTCTTTCTTATCGATTTTTTCTTTAATTTCCTTGTATGCTGCCGGTTCGTAATATTTGAGACTGAGATCTTCGAGTTCGGTTTTGATTTTATAGAATCCCAGCCTGTCGGCGAGAGGAGCGAAGAGGTAGAATGTTTCGCTTGCAATCTGAAACTGTTTTCGTTCGGTCATTGCATCGAGTGTCCGCATATTGTGAAGTCTGTCAGCGAGTTTAATCAAGATAACGTTAATATCCGTCATTAAAGTAAGGAGTATTTTCCTGAAATTTTCTGCCTGTTTCGATTGCGTTTTATCGAATACGCCTTCGATTTTAGTCAGACCGTCAACCAATTCAGCAACCTTATCGCCAAAACTGAAACGAATATCTTCGACCGTATAATCGGCATCTTCGACCACATCGTGAAGCAAAGCGGCGCATATAGCGTCTTCGCCCAATCCGATTTCCTTCACCACAATTAGAGCCACGGTGAGCGGATGCAGGATATATGGTTCACCTGCTTTACGGCGTACTCCCATGTGTGCATGATTCGCAAAATCAAAGGCTTTGCGGATTTTTCCCTTCGATTCTGCTGTACTGTTCCGGCAATTCGACAACAATTCTTCGAGTTGTTCTTTGATCAGTTTTTTTTCGCTGTTTGTTTGTAATGACGATGTTTGCATATCGCTTAACTATAATATGTTATTTCTCTTTTACGTACAAAAATATTACCTGTATAATTATATTCCACGCACAAAATCCAATTGTTACCCGAATCATATGCGTATTCGTACTGCGTTTTTTTGATAATGCCCTTTTTGTCAACTTCCCGTTGCATGACAACATCCCCATAATCATTATAATAGAAAGATGTTTCGGATAAAAAAATTATGCCTTTATATGTTTTTTTACTTGAAATTCGACCGTTTATATCGAATTTGTAACGATAATTAAATTCGTTGCCGGTCTCGAATTTTTCGCCTGTCGAATATGCGTAATTTGTTTCTACATAGTCGTTTTCGTAAAATACCGTCTTATTCTGCAATCGATTATCGGAATCATACCAGAATCCCGATTTTAAAATCAAATTGCCCTGCCCCGAATATTTTTCTTCGACAATCAACCGGTTGTTTGCATATTTTCGATTGATATAATTTATTAAATTACCCTGTCTATCAAGAAAATCCAAAGTCACAAACGAATCGGAGACATATTTATAATTCACAACATAATATTCGGGATCTTTATATGCAAACGGAAAATATTGTTTTAAAGAATCTGATTTTGAAACGTTTACAATTGAATCGCACAACATCGAATCGCATATTGGCTTGCAGCAGTAAAAATTTTTCTCTACCGATTTGTATCTGCAATCGTAATGAAATTGATATTTATAACGGTAGATTTTTTTTTCTAACACAATACTGTCGAATGAATTGTATGCAATATAAAAACTTTCGTCCATGGATTTCACCTTATATCTCAATCCCAACGAATCGGCATCGCTGACAATAATGCGTTCGCTGCACGAAGCAAACAAAACAAGTATTGTCAATAATCGGTATATTTTTATACAATTCATTAATTATCCAAGTATTATCCGTTTATTCCATGTTGCCCGTATCGTCGTCGTCCGGACAGTCAAATATTGATTTGTCGATACTTGTAGGGATTTCGAATTTATCGGTATCCCATATTGATATCTTTTTGTTTGCCAACACTTTTTTCATAAACAATCCCCATATTGGCAACGACATTCTTGCTCCGTCGCCTATTAGATACGCTCCCCGATCTTCGTTACCAATCCACACGCCGGTAGTGAGTTTCGGCACATATCCGATAAACCATCCGTCGGAATTGTTGTTTGTGGTTCCTGTTTTGCCCGCAACATCTGCCGAACGAGATACATAATTCCATACGCGAGTTCCGGTTCCGCCCAACGTGACGCCCTGCATGAGATTGACTGTTTTATATGCTTCTTTTTCGTTGATAACGTCCTTTTTATCAGGACTAAAATTAGCGAGTCTGTTTCCGTGTTTATCGTCGATATGCGAAACAAACAAGGGATATGTATACATCCCTTTGCTCGGAAAAACGTTGTAAGCAGCCACCATCTCGAAAAGCGACATGTCCGACGAGCCAACGCAAATCGCAGGCGTGGGATCCATATATCCTGTCAGCCCGAAATCGTGACAAAGTTTCACCAACGCGTGAGGCGAAATCTGTTGTATCAAATATGCCGATACATTATTGCTACTCAACGCCAAAGCAAGTTTCAGGGTTATATATTTCCCGATATATTCTTCTTTTTCGGAAGTTCTCGGCGACCAGACTCCTCCCTCAGGCAAAGAAATAGTTTGTGTGTTGTTAAAAACTTTGTCGCATGGATTCCGACTGTACTGAAATGCAAGGGTATAAAGAAACGGCTTGACTAACGAACCAATTTGCCGGCGTCCCTGCCAGACATTGTCGAACTTGAAGTATTTGAAATTGTGACCTCCGACGTATGCCTTAATTCTACCCGTATTCGCCTCAATAGCCATAAATGCCACACGAAGAATGGATTTGTAATATAATATCGAATCACGCGGCGTCATGATTGTATCGACTTCTTTGTTTTTAGCAGTCCACGAAAAAACGGTCATCTTAACTGAATCGTTGAAACTTTTTAGGATTTCAGATTCCGAATGTCCGGCTTTTTTCATCGAACGGTATCTGTCACTGTTTCGTATTGCAGTAGAGATACTTTCTTCTATTATACTTTCTTTTATCAGATTCGAAAACGGAAAATGCCTCCGGTATCGCTTCGAATCATTGAACTGTGGCTGAAGTGTTTTCGATAAATGTTCGACAACGGCTTCTTCGGCATACTGTTGCATTCTTGCGTCGATGGTTGTGTAGATTTTCAATCCGTCACGGTCGATATTGTATGGGCGTCCGTTGACGAGATTTTTATTACACCAGCCAAATAGAGGATTTTTTTCCCACTGTGTCGAATCGGAAACATATTCTTCATGTGTCTTGAAACGATAATCTTTGATGTCGGGTTTCGACATTTTCATTATCTGCCTGAGTGTTTCACGAAAATACGTGCCATATCCGGTGTTGTGATTTGCAAGTTTGAAATTCAGTTTTATATCGAGTTTCGAAATCGAATCGTATTCTTTTTTTGCTAAAAATCTGTACTTAACCATTTGACTGAGAACAATGTTTCGTCTGTCTTTGGCTCGTTGCGGATATTTCACGGGATTGTACCACGAAGGCGCGTTAAGTATCCCGACCATCAAAGCCGCTTCTTCGAGATTCAATTCGGATGGCAATTTATCGAAATACATCTGTGCTGCTGTGCGAATTCCATACGATTCGAAACCAAAAGGTATCGTATTGAAATACATGGTGATTATCTCCGATTTGGTATAATTCCTCTCCAGATTGACCGCTGTAACCCATTCCTGCAATTTCTGTATTACTCGCTTGATTCTGTTACTGCTACGTTCGGAATAGAGATTCAACGCCAACTGTTGAGTAATGGTACTTCCACCGCCATACTTGTTGTTCCGACGCAATACGGTCTTGAACAGGACACGTACCAGACTGCGATAATCGATCCCCGAATGTTGCGTAAACCTGACATCTTCCGTTGCAAGCAACGCTTTCACCAGATGTGACGACAACTCCTTATATTCTATATGCGAACGGTTTTTCAACGCATATCGTCCCAACAGGGTATAATTTCCGCTACCATCTTCGGCATAAACTTCGGTAGCAAGTTCACTTTGCGGGTTTTCCAAATCTTCAAATGTCGGCATTTTCCCAAATACACCCCAATTTATCAGGACAATCATCAGGAAAAGAAACACAAAAGGAAATAACGCTATCCCCCATATCCACTTTACTATCTTCTTTTTCAACCTTATATTCATTAAATTACGACTATAATATAACAATTTTGTAATCCGCAAATTTACACTAAATTTTTTAATACGACGAAAAAAGATTAATGATTAATCTTTTTTTCTCTTTAATCAACTTTGTTATTTGTTTTGCAAATGTAA
>JAITKY010000201.1 GCA_031278135.1 Prevotellaceae bacterium
TTTTTTAACAACAAACAATATAAATCCCGCCAATAAAACAGTGTACAGGCTCATATTCAGGACGAGCGAATTTGTTTCCATGAATTTACTTAACATAAACAGGATGATTCCCAAACTCATGTACAATATTATTGACGTCCATTGATACGGTATTTTGTAGTATTGTTTCGATAACTGCCAACTGATGAGTATCATAACTGAATAGCTTGCAACATGTCCCCACGCTGCCGCCCGGTAACTGTACATCGGCATAAGCAGGACATTTATAACGATTGATGTCAGCAGTCCGGCTAAAGTTATGAGCATGGCTATCCTGGTTTTAGAAGCAAGTTTATACCACATCGACACATTTTGATTGATTCCCGAAAGCATGTAGGCAAACAGCATAACCGGAAGGATAATCATTCCCGAACGGAATTTCTCTCCCAGTATATATTGCAGTATATCGGAATAAAAATTGATTGCTAAAAATATTATTACGCAGAAAATCGTGAAATATTTTGTCACCCTTGCGTAAACCGGTTTTATATCCGATTTCGAGGCTTCCGAAAAAAAATACGGTTCGGCGGCGTAACGGAACATCTGTACAAACAGCGACATCAACACCGCAATTTTCACCGCCGCTCCGAATACACCTAATTGATCTTCCCAATGCGATTCGTTTTCGGGCGCAAGATACCGGAAAAAGAATCTGTCGATGAAATCGTTCAAAGTGCCCTGAAGTCCTGTGAGCATCAATGGAAACGAATATATCAGAAGCGGTTTAAGATAAGGAAAATAAATTTTGTATTTTGTACGTATTATCTCCGGCAAAAAAAGCAGTATCGACACGATGCCGCTGCAAAACACAGCAGCCAAAATATATACGTATGATGTTCTGTGTGTAAAAAAAATCAAAAGCGCCGATTGTGGATGCGAAGCAAAATATTTCGGCAACAGATAGAGAAACAAAAGATTGAAAAATATTTCGGACAATATTTTTATCGAACGATATATGGCAAATGTCAAGGCTTTCCGTTCGTATCGCAACCGTGCAAAAAAGACGGCGGTAAAATTGTCAATCGCAAGAATCCCTGCTGTATACACCACTGCCACAGGATAATAGTTTTGTCTGGCGGCTATGTCTTCCACAAAAACGAAACACAATCCGAAAAACGCCAAAGAAACAATCAACATAAAACACGAAACGGTAGAAAACACTTTTTCGGAATCGTATCCGTCGGAAGAAGCAAACCGGAAAAAACCCGTTTCCATTCCGAAAATAAGCACAACCTGAATGACTGCGATGTATGCAAATATCTCTGTATAAATACCATAATCTCCTTCGCTAAGGACACGGGTATATATCGGAAGCAGGAAAAAATTCAATGTACGGGCGAGGATTGAACTCATCCCGTAGATTCCGGTATCTTTTGCCAATCGTTTTAATATGTCTTTTTTCATTGATATTTTATTGTTTTTCGATGTCTGATTAACAGAGCAATATACAGATACGCAAAAACAGAATAGAAATCCCACAGAATCGTATGCAGCGCTAATTTTTTTTCGCCCAGCGCTTTTTGCGTCGAAATGAATATCAGTATCTGTGTTATCAGTCTTAACAAAAATACTCCTGTAATCGAAATCCACAGCCACATCACATTGACAGCCATGATTATTGCAGCAACAAAACTCATGTAAAACAACGTTCGGGAAATAATCTCCGGCAGTTTGGCATGTCGCGTACCTCTCCGGAATAACCTTTTGGTAAACAGTTCACCGGAACATTCTAAACGCCAATCGCCGAAGGATAAGATTTTTTCGGAATCGACAATCGCTTCGGGCAACAAAACGACAGCGGTATTTTTTCTGTTCATCACAGAATTGAAAAACACCTGTTCCACTTTTTCGGGTTTTCGAAGTAAAGGATTAAATCCCTTTTCGAAAAACAGTTCTTTCCTGAAACTTTCATTTTCGCCCGAAGCGGTGTATGGTCGTCTGTTTAAGGCATATCCCAGCCGGAACAGAGATTCGTAATAATTTGCAACTCTGACAAATCTACCGGCAACGCAGTAACGGGTATAACACATAACAACCTCCGAATCGAAACCTGTAGAAACAGATTTCAGCCATTCGGCGGAAGGACGGCAAGTAACGTCGGTTATTACTATCCGATTATATTTTGCTGCTTTAATTCCTACTCCTAAAACAACGGACTTGCCATGTACAGAGTTGTTTGCAACCAAATTCCGTATTTGCAAATGCGGATACCGGTTTTGAGCGAGTTTCAATACTTCTTCGGAATCGTCCGACGAATTGTCGTTCACCACAATGACCTCGTATTCAGGATAATTCTGCTCCAATACCAGAGGCAAAATCTTTGACAGATTGAGTCCCTCGTCTTTGATACAGATTATCACCGAAACAGGTTCGCCGGTATGTTCCGTCGGTGTTTTCCGCTGTCGTACACCGACTTTGCGGAAAATAAACAGATAATAGTACAATTGCGTCAAAAATGAAACAATCATCACCGCAAGAACTGCCCACAACACAATATTCTGCGTATCCCAAAAATCAAAATTCTCTGTTTCTATTATATAATACATTTTCCAATTTTTAATTTTTAATTTTCACTTCCCGAAGCCCTAATTTTTCTGCTTCTGTCTTCATAAAATTGTATGCTTCTTCGTAATCATTTTTGATTATTCCATCGAGAATCGCTTCCTTTATAGCGTTTTTGATCACGCCCACTTCTCTGCTTGGGCCGATACCGTATGTTTCCATTATTACTTCGCCCGACACAGGAGGTTGAAAATTGCGTACAGCGTCTTTTTCTTCAATTTCTTTCAATTTTGTTCTCACAAGTTGAAAATTGCTCAGATGCTTATCGACTGTCTTCATGTTCTTTGAAGTGATATCGGCGTCGCACAGCAACATCAGGTCATCAATATCGTCGCCAGCATCGAACAGCAGACGCCTTACTGCCGAATCGGTAACTTCTTCCTGTGCAAGGACAATCGGGCGCAGATGTAACAAAACCAATTTTTGGACATATTTCATCTTTTCGTTCAACGGAAGTTTCAGATACTTAAATATTCCCGGTACCATTTTTGAGCCTAAAAATTCGTGTCCATGAAAAGTCCAGCCAAGATTGTTGTCGAATTTTTTCGTCGCCGGTTTTGCGATATCGTGAAGCAGAGCAGCCCAACGCAACCACAGATTGTCCGATTTGATGGCAACGTTATCAAGTACTTGCAATGTATGGTCGAAATTGTCTTTGTGCCGTTTGCCGTTTTTCGATTCGACGCCTTTCAGCAGTAACAGTTGAGGAAATATTTGCCTCAACAGTCCCGATTTTTCGAGCAGTTCGAACCCGACCGAAGGCTTGTTGGACATGATTATCTTATTGATCTCTTCGACGATACGCTCTTTGGAAACGATTTCGATCCTTCCGGCGTTTCTTTTTATCGCCTCGAAAGTATCATCGACGATAGAAAAATTCAGTTGAGCAGAAAAACGTACAGCACGAATCATGCGCAGAGGGTCGTCCGAAAATGTTATATCCGGATTTTGAGGAGTACGAATTATTTTCTTTTCCAAATCGGTTATACCGTCAAAAGGATCGACGATGCTTCCCAAGTCGTTTTTGTTCAGACTGATTGCAAGGGTATTG
>JAITKY010000089.1 GCA_031278135.1 Prevotellaceae bacterium
ATTAAATCTTTTCTGTAAGTTTTTGTACAACTCTGAATCTGTTTAGAAATTCTTTAGCAAAGACTCTGAAAATTGTATATATAGGTATTGCGATAAGCATTCCTACGATTCCGGCGAAACTTCCGGCAATCAATATCAACAGAAAGATTTCCAATGGGTGGGCTTTGATGCTGTTAGCAAAAATGTATGGTTGAAAAACAGTGTCGTCCAATATTTTCATTGCAACAAATACGCTTATTGTTTTGAAAAATATGCTGGTGTATTCTATTTCCATCGATAATACGCCGGCATTTGCAATGGTTACCATAATACTGATGCCTGCGGCGATTAATGGTCCTACATAAGGAATGACATTCAGTATTCCGGCGATAAAACCCAGAAGTATTGCCGTACTAAAATCCAGTCCGACAATAAATTTCAGTCCTGTGGTCAGGACGGTCATCACGCAAAGCATGTCGAAAAACACTCCGATAAAATATCGCATCAGGAGTTTTGTCGAATTGTTCCATGCGTGCCGTATTCCCGATTCGTATTGAGCAGGGAATAAAATAATTACTCCATCGATAAATAGATTTTCCTCTTTCATAAAGAAGAAGGTGATGAACGAAATTGCAAAAATAGCAATAGCGATAGAAACAATAAGATCCGTTATCGAACTGAAATATTTCAGAATAACCGAGCTGTCGAACAGTTCTTTTATTTTATCGAAAAGCAAAACGTCAAAAGAGAAATTTGAATCGGGAAACGCTGTCTGAATAAATTTTTCCAATTGAACAAAAGGGTCGGTGAACAGTACAACTACATCGTTGATGTTCAACTTCGCCAAAGTTTGGGCATGCTGCGCAATCAAAGGAATAAAAAACGAAAAAAACAGGTAAAGGATAAACATTATCGTACCTAAAGCGAGCGAAGCGCAGATCCAGCGCGGCATGTTTCGCTTCCCTATTCGGATTTTGGAAAGAAAAACGACTATCGGTCTGCCTACAAGCGCCAATATCGCTGATATTAACAGATATGCGACGATGTTCCTGAAATACCATGCCAGAAAAAGCGCCAGCGTGATTCCCGCAATAATAAGTATTTTTTGATATGTTTTAGCCATTTTTATATTTTTTTTTAACCACAAAGGACACAAAGTTTCACGAAGTTTTTTATAACTTACTTTGTGTTACTTCTGCGACTTCGTGGTTTTAAAAGTTTCACGAATTTCTGTCTATTTCCCATTTTTCGATATTCGATTTACTGTTTAACAGGTAATCAATGTCGTCGAATCCGTTCAACAAACATTCTTTTTTATATCCGTTTATAACGAAATGTTCCGATTTTTCGGTTGAGTCGTTTGTCACTGTCTGATTTTTCAAATCGACTGTTACAATGGTCTTTGCATTGCTGTAAATCGAATCGAACAATTCTTTCAGGAACTCGTCGGAAACCAAAACCGGCAAAACGAAATTGTTTAAAGCGTTATTTTTGAAAATGTCGGCAAAATAGCTGGAAATAATCACTTTAAAACCATAATCCTGAATAGCCCATGCGGCATGTTCCCTGCTTGAACCGCAGCCGAAATTTTTTCCTGCTACCAGGATTTCGCCTGCATAGTTTTTGTCGTTCAGCGGGAAACCGGGGACAGGATTACCTTCTTTGTCGTATCGCCAATCGCAAAAAAGATTTTTCCCGAAACCCTCTCTTGTCGTTGCTTTCAAAAAACGTGCGGGAATTATCTGGTCAGTGTCAATATTTTCAATTGAAACAGGTACGCAAGTTGAATTTAATGTTGTAAACTTTCTTTTCATCATTTTATTTTGTTTATGTAATAATCATTAGTTAATTTAAAGCCCTTTCATCGGAACGATTGGGGCGTTTTTTTCGAAATCGAACAGTGAAAGGATTTTCAGATTCAACAGTTCGAGTTTGTAGTTGATAAGAGCTTGGGTATATTCCATTTTTTTGCTCGACAACTGTGTTTGAAACTGATTGATCTGCATACCGGTGATGTCGCCTTCGCGATATCGCGTCAGATTTAGTTCGTAAGCAAGTTGAGCGTTCCGGACGCTTTGTTCGACAATGGAAATTTGCGTACGGAGATTTTCGAGACTGCGCCATACTTGACGGATATCCAGTTCGATACCTTTTATCTCTTCTTCTTTATTGATTTCGTGTACTTCCTGCGATATTTTCTGCGCTTTGATACGCGCTTTTTTTTCGCCCCAGTCGAAAATAGGAATAGCGAACGTAATTGCAACTCTCGGATTCTGAACAGGATTTTCGTATATTTTACTGAAATTTCTGTTGTCGCCGGACAGACCGAGCGAAAGAGATATATCACCTTTAAATTCGTTGAGCGCTTTTGTCCTGATGAGGTCAAATTCAAGTTCTTCGCCTGATATTTCACGCTGGCGTAACTCTAAACGTGAAGTTAATCCATGTTCGATAGCCATAGTTAAATCAACGTCCACAGGTTTGATAACCACTTTGGCAACGACCTCCAGATCTTGTCCGAGCGGTAATCCCAGAGTTTGTTTCAATTGATCTTTGGCATTTTCCAGTCGCACGATACTTGCGTCCACCGACGAACGTGCTGTAGCGAGATTCAGTTCCGCCTGATACAGTTCATCTTTGACAGCCAAATCTGCTTCGACCTTGTTTTTGATGATTTCATAACTCGCCTGCACATTTTCAAATTCATCCTTACTGATTGTCACGTTACTTTGCGCAGTATATACTGCATAGAACTGGCTTGTTATTTGCCGTTCGGTATTCAGACGCTGCAAAGCATAACTGATATTTGCATTTTCGAGATTAAATTCCAACTGTTTCAGTTCCATTTTACGTCGGTTGTAAGTGAAGACAGGTTGCGAAATTTGCAGATTGAGGTTATTGGTGAAAGCATCGTTATAATTTTTGACACCATCGACATTGGAAGTGTTTGTTTGCCAGCCGAAATTGTTTACTAAAGAGATAACTCCGTCGGTTTTAAGAATGGGTTGCGATACCTGAAATGTCCCGCTTGTAGCGAAATTTTCGTTGGTGTACCACTGCGACAGACGGGTATCGAATTGACGACGATTGCTGTAACTCGCCGGCGACAAATTCAGCGAAAAATTGGATTTCAACGCCGCTCGTTGAGCAATAAGCATTTGTTTGTATCTTTCGAGATTCAGGAACGAACTGCGCAATGCCGGACTGTTTTCCTGCGCAATATCCATTGCCTGTTCTATTGTCAGCGACAACTGGCCATGAACTGTAGCCGTAAATAACAGGCTGATAATTGTAGTGAATATTATTTTTTTCATATCGAATTTATTTTTTCTTTTATCATTATCATTTTTCCATTACTGTCGTTTTACTATTTTAACTGCATCGGCAAACATAAACCGGACTTTCGATTCGTTTGAGAGCGTGACGCTTACTGTATCGGAATCAAAATAATAGACACCCAACTGTTCCCAGCCATTCTTTGCTTTGGACAGGCTGATATAAGCATCCTCAACATCAGTGCCATACGACACTTTAAAGCGATATTCCGCATCATTAAACGTTCTGCGATTGCGTTTAATATTTTCATGAATAAACATATAATAATATAATTCGTACTGCCCGGGCGACGGAACAGGGATTTTCCATGTCGCCGTCTGGTTACCGCCTTTGTTGCGTACAGTTCTGACAACGTAAGCGGAACGTATATATTTACCATAATATTTATCGTGTGTATTGGCTGTCCATTGAAGCGGCGCACTCCACCACTGGAATCCGGAATATTCGAACGGCATTTTTTTTACATTCTCCAACAGTTTCGGCAACAATCCGATAACCGGTTTTTTCGACAGCGTAAACAGCGTCGAATCTTCGTTATCAACAATAACCTCATTCGGAACGTTGCCGGAATAATCTTCGGGAAGGATAATGTCTTCGTCGTTTTCCGACAATCGTCTGTTTTCGCGTTTGATATCGGAGTTTAACGGCACATTGATAATCATCGGAAGATTTCTTGAAATCATTGTGTTTACATTCATATTAATTGGCGTATTTTCCCAGACCGAAACCAATTGCATACTCCGGCGGGCGGGAATCGTGACTTTGCGGTTGGTTCGAGGATCGACAATATTGCCTTGTCTTGCGATGTAAAAGGATATATTTACAGTCCCGTCATAGTCGGAACCGTTGCTGATGACTGTTTTAACCACAAAATAATCTTTTCCGCGATCATTAACGTTGATCACTTCCGGTGTTTCGATATTGTAAACAGGCAATTTTGACAACTCGTTCCAAGTCTCCAAATCGGAAAGAATATCGGCGTCGCTTATCCTGCCAAGTGTATCTAAAAGACTTTCTAACTGTATATTCCGGAATGTGTGTTTCTTTAACACCGAATAAAGGGAATCATAGAAAACATTAGTTCCAATATTCTGTTCGGCAGGCGCAAACAGTTGCATTGCTTTCAGTCCGACAATATTGTTCATTAAACTTCGATGTTCCACGTCTGCAAGTAAATCCTTAAACGGCCGCTGTTCAAGCAGGATATTTGACTTTTCGGAATTGCTGATACCGTTTATTTCGCGTTCCTGCGAAGAATTAGCCGGATTGCGCAAATAGACTTCTATCAAGCGATTGGCTATGGACCAACTATCAGAAAATATGTTGTATCTGAAATTAAAGAATTGTGGAAATACATAATACCGGTTCGGAACCGAAGTTATATTGAATGATCCTCTGTTGTTGCGCGAATCGCCATTGCTTATCGGATTTGAAAATGTCCATACGACATTGTGATAAGCCTGAATTTGCGCATCTTTAATATTTTTGTTTCCACCCCATGCCTGATGGTTTTCGACACTCCTTTTGAGATTCATTGGCCATATATTGAAGCCTTTTTCGATAACAAACACCATTTCGGGCTGTACCGTTTCCTGCGCCTGCGACCAGGCATGAGAATAGCACTGAAACTGTGCGGGAACTTCGACTAACGAAAAACGTTTGAACGGATAACTGAGCCTGAATCCGCGTTCCATATTTTCTTTCGTTTCTTGCACGAGTGCGGGAATAGTGTCGCGTATCGAATCCAGCGCCGTAGCGTAGAAAAAATCGTTTCCTTCGATGTGCCAGATACTGTACTGAATACTGTCGCGAATACAACTTTTTTGCCTGTATTTTCCTGCTGCCAACGAAATTGCCTGCATGGGATATTCCGGTGAAAACGAATAACTTCCATCGGTATTTTCGACGCTTTCGCCCTGCGACAGCGGGACTAATCCGGGCAATGGAGTAACATTCAGCGTAAAACGGCTGAAATATGTCTGTTGCCAGTCGGGACTTTCGTCGCTGTAGCCAACGCCCGGACGCGGATACCAGTATGTTTCGGGTGTAAGAAGCATGTAACTGCCTGTCTGAAAACTGTATTGCTTGTCGATATTGAAAACTTTTGTTTTGTTTCCCTTGTTTAATTCTTCTTTCGGAATATCCAAATAACAGAACGAATTGTCTAATGTTCCGCGATATTTTATTGACAGCGAAATGGTGTCGCCGGCGGAAATGTCTTTGCCGAAATCTATCAGCAAAATCTGTTTCTCCCGTTTGAAATCCAGGATTTTATCTCCGCTCATGACTTTTTCGATTTCCAATCCCGGATTCAGGCAAAAAGTAAAGACTTGCGACGACGACAGCGCTATTCCGGTCATTTTGGTTTCCGACACAAATGTCGCCGGATTCTGTTTCACCGAAATATCGTACTGTTCGATAGTCATTTTTGGCGTATGTACATATTTATTATTGATTTGCGTATATAACAGGCGGCTTTCATTCTGATTTATTATCCGACTGACATGCCGGTAGCCCGAACCCGCACACAATAACAATGTGCACAACGACAGGACTATCCAGGGAAAACTGCTTTTCGACGAATTTGGCAGCCTGCCGAACATGGGAATGGTGATAAAAATACATGTAAGTCCTGCAAATAAGTAGATTGAGCGGTGTACAATGATTTCCTCCAGATTCGGAAAACCGACAATCGTCGATTTCATCAACGGAAGATAATAAACCATATAATCAAACAGATAGTAGAATTTATCGTCCAGATAAAAGAGCGTCGCCCCGATATATCCTAAAAGCAATACGAATGTAACCGCCTGATTTCGAAAAATCAACATCATAACAACAGAAAGCCCGATAATGTAAATAAGCGTGGGAATACTGATAACCAGAAAGTAAAAGATATACGCTCCCCAATCAACCGACGTGCCGGCGGGCGCAGCGACTGTAAAAATAATCGCTATTGCTATTATTATCAGATTAAGAATAAGAAATATACGGATATTTCCCCATATTTTTCCGAACACGTATTCTGCATTGCTCAGCGGACGGACGTAAAAGATTTCGGAAGTATCTAATTTTTTGTCTCTTTTCAGGAAATCGGAAGCCAAAAATATTGCAATCACTGCCTGTCCGGTGTTTAGTATTATCATATTAAAGTACGGGATATTGGACGGAATAAGAAACATTTCCCAATAACTCTGCTGCAAAACCATCCCGATGTTTAATATAACCAAAAGCGCTATCGCCAATAGCGCAAAAATCCTGAAAAACCAACTCCTGAACAGCAACTTGCTTTCGTATTTCGCAACATATTGTATATTCCTTATAAACATCATCATAGCATTAATCGTTTGTCCAAAGATTTAATTGATTCTCCATATAATATACGTAAGCGTGTTCGAGATTCGGTGGATACGGTTCGGCATGGTATCCTTCGACTTCGTCGGCAACGACCTGTACTTCCCAACTCGTTCCCGACGGAATGGTCGCTATAACAGGGTATTTATTACCGATTTGCGTCAATTCGTCGCCGGTAACGTGGACACGCCACACTTTCCCTTCGGTACGCCGCAACATCTCTTCCGGCGAACCGATAAAAGAGATTGCACCGCCATTCATCAATGCCATCCGTTTGCATGTGCTTGATATATCGCCAACTATATGTGTCGAAAGCAATATTATCGCATCGTTTCCGCTGACTTCCGACAACAGGTTTCGGAATTTGATTCGCTCTTCGGGGTCAAGTCCGCTCGTCGGCTCATCGACCACTATCACTTTCGGATTGTGAATCAACGCTTGAGCGATGCCTAATCGTCGTTTCATTCCTCCCGACAGTTTGTTGGCATATCGTTCGCGAGCGTCGAAAAGCCCTACGTTTTCGAGCATTGCGTCCACAGCCTGTTTCCGTTGTTTCGTGCCGGTCATCCCCGACAGTCGTGCTGCATAATCTAGAAACTCATACGTCGTGTATTTTGCAAAAAACCGGAAATCCTGTGGAAGATATCCCAGAATGCGGCGTACTTCCTTCCGTCGCTTTAACAGATTGTATCCGAAGACGTTCACTTCGCCCGACGATGGCTCAAGCAAGGCAACCAAAATACGCATCAAAGTCGATTTCCCGGCTCCGTTCGGACCCAGTAACCCAAACATTCCTGCCGGTATTTCAAGATTGACATCTTTCAAAGCATGATTCCCGTTTGGATAAACTTTATTGAGACCTTTTATTAATATACTCACTTAAATCCAAATTTAAGAGTTTTAAAGTCGCAAACTTAAACAAAGTTTTTGAAGTTTACAAGTATACGCAAAAAAATTGTACTCGCTTTGCCGGATTATTTCGATTTTTTCAGATATAAATTCCTGTAAATATATGATTTATCATTTTTATTATCTTTTTAATTTTCTATCTTTTTATTTAAAATATTTTCTTGTTTTTTTGCACTTCCGAGAACAAAAAACAGGTAAACGCGGTAAATTATGCAAAAA
>JAITKY010000297.1 GCA_031278135.1 Prevotellaceae bacterium
TATTTAAATTATTACGAGAATTTTATAGACTACCTAATTAGGTAGCCTATAAAATTTAACATGCTATTGTTTATCAAACTATTACAATCATAGACGGGATAAATATGGCGGAGTTAGGGTTTAAAAAATCGAAATATTGAGATTCTGGATAATACCAGCTGATTGTTCGCAATGTGGGTTAATTCTGATTAGAAATAGTTTCAATAGGCAACGCCCAGTGAAACAAACATGCCCGCCGACAAGCCCTGAAAGGGCGTAATCCGTAAATAATCATTGATTCCGTCCTTCAGGGCTTTCCTTTTGTACGAATCCTTTGTGTAGGGTGTTGCCGCTACGCTATTGATTGACGAGCTATCAGCCCTTTTTTGCTTTCCGCAACTGCAATGTTTCCGGAATAATAAAGTCGTTTGTCTATCTAATAGAGAGGGTTAGCGTTATTCTCGAACTGCACTGTGCTTGTTCGGGGTTATTGACTACGTCGAACTAAAGTTTCAAATTTCACATCTTCGGCATTATCTGCTACCCTATAATGTACCATGTTCAAATATAACAAGTTTTTTTTAACCTGTTAAGCCTCATAACAATACTTATTCCTTATTCAATCTCAATCTCTGCAAGAATTTTTTTCGTTGTTCCGGAATTACGTTCGACATAGTTGGCACAGATTTTTCCCTGTCGTTTTCTTTCCTGATTATCGTCATTAAACCAGAGAGTTAACAGAGCGTACAATTCGTTGGCGTTGTTGATTGGCGTTGCTCCGCCGGCGGCGATCAGTTCTTTTGCTTCCTCGAATTTGTCGTATTTTGGACCGAAAGTTACTGGAATTCCATACACGGCAGCTTCGAGCGTGTTGTGTATTCCGTTATCGAAACCACAACCGATGTAGGCGGCGTCGGCATAGCGATATATTGACGACAGGATACCGATTGTATCAACAATTAACACATTGGCATCTTCGGGATTTTCTTCGCCAGCGTGAGTATATCGCAACGTTTTACAAAACGAAAAAATCTGTTCCGCCGATTCGATACGGTCGGGATTGATTTCGTGTGGCACAAGTATCAATTTAATATCAGGTATTTGCTGGATTGCTTCGGCAATTATTACCTCGTCTTTTTGCCAGGAACTGCCAGCTATCAGCACTTTCTGCGACGACTGTATAAATCGTTCCACGACAGGGAAATCGACGTTTTTGGAAGCGATTTTACAAACGCGGTCAAAACGGGTGTCGCCTGTGACCGTAACGTTTGTTATTCCCACAGTGGCAAGCAATTGCTTCGACTGTTCGGTCTGGACAAACAGTCGGGTAAAATATTGCAGAGGACTTAACCATTTCAGCGCCGGCTTGAAAAAATACTGTTGCGGACGGAAAGTTGCGGAAACAAGATAGCAGGGTATGTTTCTCTTTTTTAATTGAATAAGATAGTTTTTCCAGTAATCGTATTTTACCCAGAACACAATCGAAGGATTTGCTGCGTCCAGAAATTTTTTCGCATTCCAACGGGTATCCCATGGGATGTATGCGATTATATCCGCTTTGCCGTAGTTTTGGCTTGGTATGAATCCCGAAGGAGAAAAAAACGTAACCATCGATTTGTATTCAGGATGCTGTTTCAGAAACGCTTCGAGCAAAGGCTTTCCCTGTTCAAATTCACCGAGCGAAGCGCAATGCATCCACAATAACGGCGTTGTGTCGTTTCGACGTTTATTTCTGATTATGTTGATATTGCCGCACTGTCCTTTGAGCCATTTCCGTATTCTGTGGCTAAACGGATATGTCAAGCAGGCAATCAGATACGCAAAATAAGTAAATACATTGTACAATAGATTAATCCCCCATCTTTAGCACGGCAAGAAAGGCTTCCTGCGGAACTTCCACATTTCCAACCTGTCGCATACGTTTTTTACCCTTTTTCTGTTTTTCCAGCAATTTTCGTTTACGGGTGATATCACCGCCGTAACATTTTGCCAGCACATCTTTACGCAAGGCTTTAACCGTTTCACGTGCAATGATTTTAGCGCCTATTGCCGCCTGTATTTTTATTTCGAACTGTTGACGCGGGATAAGGTCTTTCAACTTTTCGCACATTTTACGTCCGAAGTCATACGAATGTTCTCTGTGTATGAGACTTGAGAGCGCATCTACCGGCTCGCCGTTCAACAGTATATCCAACTTGACCAGGTCGGCGGTATGATATTCCCCGACTGTATAATCAAAAGAAGCGTAACCTCGCGAAATGCTTTTGAGTTTGTCGTAAAAGTCGAAAACTATCTCGGACAGAGGCATATCGTAAGTCAATTCGACACGACCGGTCGTGATAAAATGCTGACTTTTTAGAATGCCGCGCTTGTCGAGACAGAGTTTCATGACCGTACCGAGATATTCGGTTTTCGTGATGACCTGAGCGTTGATATACGGCTCTTCCACTTTTTCGATGACGTTCGGCGACGGAAGTCCCGAAGGATTGTGAACGACAACGATGTCGCCTTTAGTCGTCGTAACGTTGAACGACACGTTTGGAACGGTGGTTATAACGTCCATATCGAATTCACGGTAAAGCCGTTCCTGAACAATCTCCATGTGTAGCAGTCCGAGGAAACCACAACGGAATCCGAAACCCAACGCCAGCGACGACTCCGGTTCAAAAGTCAGCGAAGCATCGTTGAGTTGCAGTTTTTCCAGCGACGCCCTCAGATCCTCGTATTCGTCTGTACTTGTCGGATAAAGACCTGCAAAGACCATTGGTTTAACGTCTTCGAATCCCGAAATCGCCGTTTCACAAGGATTATCGACATGCGTGATTGTGTCGCCGACCTTGACTTCCGACGCTGTTTTGATTCCGGAAATAATGTATCCTACGTCTCCAGCTTTGATTTCTTTTCTGGGAATCAAGTCGAGTTTCAATGTCCCGATTTCATCGGCTTCGTATTCTTTGCCTGTAGCGAAAAATTTGACTTTGTCGCCTGCCCGCAAAGTCCCGTTTATCACTTTAAAATAAGCGATTATCCCTCTGAACGAGTTGAATACCGAATCGAAAATCAACGCTTGCAATGGGTAATTTTCGTCGCCTTCGGGAGCGGGGATTTTTTCGACGATAGTTTGCAGTATTTCGTCCACTCCTTCGCCGGTTTTTGCGCTTGCGGGTATGATGTCTTCATGTTTACAGCCAAGTAAATCAACAATCTGGTCTTTTACTTCCTCGACCATTGCCGCTTCCATGTCGATTTTGTTCAACACGGGAATGATTTCGAGGTTATGTTCGAGAGCGAGATACAGGTTCGATATTGTCTGTGCCTGTATTCCCTGTGTTGCGTCCACCACGAGCAAAGCACCTTCGCATGAAGCGATTGCCCTCGAAACTTCATACGAAAAATCGACATGTCCCGGAGTATCAATCAGGTTCAAAATATATTTTTCTTTATCCTGAAGATATTCCATTTGTATAGCATGACTTTTGATTGTGATTCCTTTTTCGCGCTCCAAATCCATATCGTCGAGCACTTGGTCGTGAAAATCTCTTTCGTTCAACGTTTGCGTTGCCTGAAGCAAACGGTCGGCTAAAGTACTCTTTCCATGGTCGATATGAGCAATTATACAAAAATTCCTTATATTTTTCATTCTCTTATATACAGGACTTTATCTGTTTTTATCCTTAAAATCCGGCTGCAAAGGTAATGAAAAATTGAGAATTGAAAATCGAAAACCATTCGGACAACGAAAGATTACGAGTTTTTACCTTATACCTTTTTTTTCCTGAATAGTGTGATCTTCATTCAAAACAACAACAACAGCATTAATAAAGACATCGTAGCAAGTTTGCTATTGACATCGTAGCAAGCTTGCTATTGACATCGTAGCAAGCTTACTATTGACATCGTAGCAAGCTTGCTATTGACATCGTAGCAAGTTTGCTATTGATACGATCGATAGCAAGCCGACTATTGATGACTTCTTGCTACCTGTGTTATAGCAACATTGCTACCGATGTCGCCGACAGTCGTCAGACAATATCTTAATCCCTTTTGTGTTCATTGTCTGTACAGATTGCTTCGGTACTTACAACTAAACTATAATATCACATAATCATGCCGAGTATAGTATATATCCGATTAGTCGAAGAGCATAAAGTGAAATCTTTATGCTCTTTATATGCTAAAATTAACAGACTATTCTTTTATTGCTTTCACTCCAGGAAGTTCTACTTTTTCCATATATTCAAGTAAAGCGCCACCTCCGGTCGAAACATAACTGACTTTATCCGCCAGATTGAATTTGTTGATTGCGGCAACGGAATCGCCGCCTCCAACTAAGGAATACGCTCCGCTGGATGTCGCATCGGCAACAATTTTGGCAATATTCAATGTTCCGTTAGCGAATGTATCGACCTCAAAAACACCTACAGGACCGTTCCACAGAATGGTTTTTGATTCCAGAATAATCTTTCTCCATCTTTCGATACTCGCAGGACCAGCATCAAGACCCTGCGCATCGTCGGAAATGTTGTGAATGTCGGATATTTTTGTTTCCACATTGCCGTTACCTTTGAAAACTTCTTCGAATTGTATAGTAGTAACCACATCGACAGGCAAATATACTTTTACATTTTTGGCTTCGGCTTCTTCAAGAATATTTTTTGCCAATTCGACGTCTTCGCAAATCGACAACCCAATGTTTCCGCCGAGGGCTTTGATGAAAGTAAAACTCATTCCTCCGCCAAGAATTAGATTGTCAACTTTGTCTAACAGTCGTTTGATGATTGTGATTTTTGAAGAAACTTTAGATCCGCCGAGAATAGCGGTAAATGGTCGTTCGGGGGCATCCAGCACTTTATCGATTGCCTTTAATTCGTTCTCCATTATGTAGCCGAACATTTTGTCGTTCGGGAAGTTGGCTGCAATAAGGGCTGTCGAAGCATGCGCTCTGTGAGCGGTTCCGAATGCGTCGTTCACATAACAATCGGCTAAACTTGCCAATTTATTGACAAAGTCTTTTTGCTTAACTTTCAACTCTTTCTTAGCGGCGTCTTTTTCTTCTTGAGTAGCCGTATCGGCTAAACGCGGTTTTCCTTCTTCTTCTGCATAAAAACGCAGGTTTTCCAAAAGCAGGAAATCGCCGGGTTTAAGGTTTTTCGACAATTCAACTGCCTCATCGCCAATACAGTCGGGAGCAAAAATAACTTTTTTACCGATTAATTTTTCCAATACCGGAATGATATGCTTCAATGAATACTTTTCTGCTACTCCTTTAGGACGTCCCAGATGTGTCATCGCTATTATCGCACCGCCGCCTGCAAAAATTTTGTTAATAGTAGGGATGGCTACCCTTATGCGGGTGTCGTCAGTTACTTCGAATTTTTCATTCAAAGGTACATTGAAATCGAAGCGGACAATCGCACGCTTCCTGTGAAAATCATAATTATCAATAGATTGCATAAACTATTATTTAAAAAAAAACATTATAATATATCCAATAAAAAATCGGGCAAAGATAATAAATTAATCTTATTCCCTGATTTTTATTTTAAATTTTTACTCAAAGTAATAAAACCGGTTGATATTTTTTGCCCTCCGACCATTACTGAAGGACGTATTCGTATTGCAACATTCGACGAGCCATCGCCTGTGCTAAGCAAATTGTTGATGAAACTCATTATGTTCTCTGTCGATTCACCCTTAAACATTTGCAACAAATCGGCCTGTATAGTCAACGGAATGACTGTCTGCCCGCCACTGCCCGGAATCGAGACGGAATGGTCTAACGTCCCCGACAGCACGTTTGTCGAGTTCAAGTCGATTCCCCAGTCTAATCCTGCGATCTGGGCGGCTGTCGAATTGGGATTTGTTGCGTTTATATTTATGGTAAAACTCAAAGGCAAACTGCCCGAAAGTATTCCGGTTGTCAGTTTCAGCAATGATACCGCATTAAGATTGTTGATATTGGTCACATTGCTGATATTAATCCCTGCAACAGACGGATTACTGAATCCCGCAAACTCATATTTGCAGTTTACAAACGATAATGCTCCGCTCAACACGTCGCAAGACATAAAAGTTGTTCCTATAAACAACAGAATAATGATAATCTTTAATCTCATAACTTTCATAATAACAAATATTTATTTAATTATATATTTCAACGCCATACAATACGGCGGTCGTGCAAAGGTAAATAAAAATAAATTAATGGATAAAAATAAATTTTAAATTTTAAATAAAAAAGATTATTACCTTTGCATTATTATTATGACAAGTAAATTATAAAGTAATGAATTTATTATCTGATACATTTGTATTAAACAACGGAAGTGGGATTCCGTGTATTGGTTTCGGGACATGGCAAACGCCAGACGGACAAACAGCCGTAAATTCCGTGAAATATGCTATCGAAGCGGGATACCGTCATATCGACACGGCGGCTATTTATGGAAATGAAAAGGGTGTTGGACAAGGTATTCGAGAATCGGGCATCGATCGCAGGGAATTGTTTATAACCACCAAGTTATGGAATACTGATCGCGGTTACGAAACAGCATTGAAAGCATTCGATACGAGTTTGAAAAATCTGGGGGTGGATTACATAGACTTGTATCTGATTCATTGGCCCGATAATCATTCGAATGGTGCCAAAGTCAATGCGGACACCTGGCGTGCATTCGAGAAACTTTATAAAGAAGGTGCAATAAAAGCAATAGGAGTGAGTAATTTTCTTGAACATCACCTTCGTACATTGTTAGACAGCGCCGAAATTGTACCGGCAATCGACCAGATTGAATTTCATCCCGGACAGATGCAGCCGGAAACAGTATTGTTCTGTAAATCAAACGGAATATTTGTGCAGGCATGGAGTCCGCTTGGTACGGGCAGAATGTTGAATAATCCCGAATTAACGAAAATTGCTCAAAAATATGGCAAATCGGTAGCGCAATTGTGTATACGGTGGGCTTTGCAGAACAATGTCCTGCCTTTACCCAAATCGGTAACTCCTTCGCGTATAAAAGAAAACGCCAATGTCTTCGATTTCGAAATTTCGGATGCTGATATGCAGACTATCAATTCCATGCCGTACTTTGGTGGTTCCGGATTGAATCCCGATACGATAATGTTTTGAACACTGACAGATTTGGCTAAATCTCAGTAAAAACACCCACATTTAGCCAAATTGTATGAGTATGAAAGTGATTATTGGACGAAAATGGGAACAGAAGTTACTCAACCGGTACTTTGAATCGGGCAAGCCGGAATTTGTGGCTGTTTATGGCAGACGACGAATTGATAAAACCTTTCTTATCAGAGAGTTTTTTGATAAAAAGTTTGCGTTTTACTTTTCCAGAGTAAAAAATTCAAACAAACAAAACAACTTGAAAAATTTAATATCGCAATAAATCGATACAGCAACACATATTTTCCGCCGGTAAAAACTTGGAACCGTGCGTTTGAACAGTCAAAAACCGTTTTGGAAATTTTTATCGATAAACTCCCTGGCTCGACACTCCTTCGTCGGGCTTTATTCTTGTATTTGAATATTTTTGGAACACTTGGACCTCGACTCGAAATGATATTTTTCTGATAATATGTGG
>JAITKY010000303.1 GCA_031278135.1 Prevotellaceae bacterium
TGCTATTCAAGAATTGAAAGTTATTGGAAGAGGTTATAGAAATACTGATAACTTCAGAATTGCTATCCTTTTTTTAATGGTAATTTAGACATGTTTCCACACAATTCACAGTAGAACCATAATTTTTTTCATAATTAATTAAATAAAAATATGATATAAAAGTGTAAGGATATTAAAATGTAAAAGACTATATAGATGCGTTTTAGCCGGATTGTTCACCTCAAAATCTAGTAAATTTCAAATGAACTGTTGCAAGGCAAAACAGCAAAACACACGTTAAAGCGTGGGCTTTGTTTATGTTTGCAACAGGTTTTACTAGAATCGTGAGGTGGCGTGACAAAAGTTCACGCTAATTTTTTTTGTATCGTAGAGAATAAAAAATAAAATGAAATGGATAACTCAGAAGAAATAATTCGTATCAGTCAGGAACATCCGAAAAGAATATTCAGTAAAAATGGATTACAATATTAACATTCACTAAAAGAGCGAAGATAACAGTCTTCGTTATATATTAGGAAAGAAAGGAAGCAATCCTTTGGTAGTATTGGGTTTAAACCCAAGTACAGCAGATGAAATCAAGGGCGATCTTACGATTGCGAAAGTGATGGGGTTTGCAAAAAGGGCAAAAAACGACGGGTTTATTATGATTAACCTGTATCCGTTGAAGGCAACCGATTCGGGAAAGTTGCCTCAAGAACTTAATGTCGAACATCACAAGGCAAATTTGGAGGCTATCGACACTACTCTAAACGATTATCAGGAAATCGACGTGCTTGTGGCGTTCGGAGGCAGCGGTATGATCCGTCCTTATTTGAAAGACTGTCTGAAAGACATTGTCGCGCTAATCGGCAAGCGTAAGGTAAACTGGTACAAGATCGGTTCGCTTACGCAATACGGACATCCGAGACATCCTTCACGTGCAAAATACGAAGATCTTACTCCGTTTGACGTGGAAGAATATCTCAAAAAATTGAAATGATAAACATTTTAGTTTTTAAAGATGCGAGTGTAAATCGAGACATTTATTCTCTGTATGGGAAATGTGTATCTCGGTCGTACATGGCTTACGAGCAGTGTCGAAACTTTTTCACGACGCAGTCTCCGGACTGCGTCGTGAAAAAAGTAAATAATGACTGTCCGGAAACATACCCTAGCTGTGCCTGCGGCTTGCAAGGGTTATCTTTGGATTTCCGGACAGCCAATTATGATCAGAATTTACAGGATTGTACAGAATTCTGATAATTGGGTGTACGACATGCTTTAGGGTAGTCCCGAAATGCTTTCTGGATTTGCTCCTTTCGCTGTGGCGGATTCTATTATTTATTGATAAATTTCATTTTGTTATGATTAACCTGTATCCGTTTAGGGCAACCGATTCGGGAAAGTTGCCTCAAGAACTTAACGTCGAACATCACAAGGCAAATTTGGAGGCTATCGACACTACTCTGAATGATTATCAGGAAATCGAATGTCATCAATTCGAAAAAAAAGAATCGATCCTGTTAAGAACGATTCTTTTTTATTTTTTACAGTCAATACCCTTGACTACTTACCGAAATTTGCATCGAAAGCAACTGCCGAAGGTTGGAAATCAATTGATTTAACCAGACGGCATGATTCTATTGCTCCCTGTTCGCGATCCATTGCACTGTCTTCCCATTCTACCGACAGCGGTCCGTTGTATCCGATGGAATTAAGAGCGCGAATGATTTCTTCGAAATTGATTTTACCCCGTCCCAGACTTCGGAAATTCCAGTAACGGCGTGGATCACCAAACGTTACATGACCGCCGAAAACCCCGACCTGCTTGGGAGTATCGCTCCAATACACGTCTTTCATGTGTACATGGAAAATTCGGTCCGAAAATTCGTAGATAAAATCCACATAATCGACGCCTTGATATCCCAAATGGCTTGGATCGTAGTTAAAGCCGAAAGCAGGATGGTTATTAAGTGCGTTCAAAGCCCTGCGGGCGGAGAAAGTGTCGAAAGCGATTTCCGAAGGATGCACTTCCAACGCATACCTGATTCCCAGACGGCTGTATTCGTCAAGAATCGGTTTGAAGCGCCGGGCAAAATCACAGTAACCATCTTCGATCATTTCGTCCGACACGGGAGGAAACGAATACAGAAGATGCCAGATCGAACTGCCGGTAAACCCGACAACAGTATTAATACCTAAGGCTTTAGCGGCGTGAGCGCTTAGAATCAGCGAGTCAGCTGCACGTTGGCGTACTCCTTCCGGATCGCCGTTGCCCCAGATATAATCGGGCAAAATTTCCTTATGGCGGCGATAGTCGATATTGTCGCAAACCGCCTGACCGATAAGGTGTGTAGAAATAGTAAACAGTTGCAGGTCATATTTTTTCAGTAAATCCCGAATGCCTTGATAATAGGCAAGGTCGGTTTGTCTTACATCCAAATGAACCGGTATTCCAAGTTCAAGACCATCATATCCAAAAGCCTTTGCTTTTTCGCAAACTGTTTCGAGGGAGAGATCTCCCCACTGTAATGTGTACAAAGTAACAGGACGTCCCATAATCTTTAATTTTTTTTAATATTACATTTTCAACATATTAAGACTTTATCGCCCAAAGGTATGAAGTTTTTTTGATATAAAACGCAAAAAACTCAAAAAAAAATTGAAATTACTGTTATACAGAGAGAAAAAATTGAAGAAAAAACAGAAAAAAAGCGTAATCGGGAAAGTTTTTTTTGTAAAAAGCGCTAAAAACACCGAAAAAAGTTCAAAAAATCTCAAAAAATAGCATAAATCCAAATTGCAGGTTATATTAGTGATTATTAGTTGTATACATGAATTTTTCGGAGAAATATGCTCGTATCGTATTCCTAAAATTAATGAGAATATCCTGCAAAAATACCATAAAATAGTTATTGTGCAGTCATGAAAGTAGCCCTAATTTTGCATCGTAAATTATTACATGTTAAACTCAGATATTGATACTCATATAATAATTTCTATGCATTTGTTGTGACCAAATATGAGACTGTCTGCCCTGACAGTCTCTATTTTTTTGTTTCATTCTTAACTCTTAAGTTGCAGTTATTTTCGTTCCTTTACTGCTGTCGTCCATGTCGAGATGCGATTTGATAACTACCTCTTCGACGCCGGCGTTTAATGCTTTAAAGGCGTTGTCGATTTTCGGAATCATGCCGGCAGTGATTATACCTTCGGCTTTGAGTTTTTCGCAGTTACCGGAATTAATCAGAGGGATTACCGAATTGTCGTCGTTGATGTCGGCTAACAGTCCTTGTTTTTCGAAACAGTAAATCAGTTTTACGGGAATGCCGGCAAATGATATTGCTGTTGCAATCGACTGAGCGACAGTGTCGGCATTACAATTGAGTAAAACGCCCTGTTCGTCTGCTGTGATTGAGCAAAATACGGAAACAAGTCCCATGTTGATAAATTTCAGTAACCGTGTGACGTTGATGCCATTATCGGGGATGTCGCCAACAAAGCCGAAATCGACAGGAACAGGCGAGCGTTTCACCGCTTTTATTATTCCGGCGTCGGCTCCCGATAAACCGATGGCATCGCATCCGAGCGACCGGAGTTGTGCAGTAATGTTTTTGTTTATCAATCCTGCATATACCATAGTTACAATTTCGATTGTCTGTGAATCAGTTACACGTCTGCCGTCTATCATTTTTGCCGAGATATTGAGTTTTGCCGAAAGTTTAGTTGCAAGTTTTCCGCCTCCGTGTACCAAAATTTTATTGCCGGGCAAATTTGCGAATTTTTTCAAAAAGAGCGTCAAATCGCCGGGATGATCGATGACGTTGCCACCTATTTTAATTACAGTTATTTCCATATCTTTATAATCCATTTCCTTTTATTCAAATATCGTGCAAAATTACATATATTTCGGATAATTGCTATTAATTATGAAATGTACGTCCACAGATTCCATAGATTTGCACAGATGAATCAAATCTGAGTAAACCTGTGAATAATGATCCTCAATCCCCGCTTCGAGAACGTTAAAAATGTGTTTTAAAGCGTCATTTATCGTGAAAAATAATGTGTTCGTCGATTTTTTTGTTATGGAACAAAAAATATCTTACCTTTGCAGAAAAAAGTAATTATGAATACTCAAACAAGACGATTTTATCCCATAATGATTACAGGCATTATTCTTATCCTTTTAGGCGGGTTACTGATTGCCGGTAACGTCGGGTTAGTTCCGCATGATTTCAAGAAAATCATTCTATCGTGGCAAATGCTACTGATTATTGTCGGAATTGTGTCAATTGCCAAACGGCAAACATTTCATTTTCACGGACTGTCGCTGGTCTGTGTTGGGATATTTTTTATTATCCCGAAAGTTGCACAAGTATTTCCTGCGGCGTTTAGCGACATCGACGCTGCCAATTTTGTTGCAACATACTGGCCTGCACTGTTGATTGCCAGCGGCATTATCATGGTTTCACGGATATTTCTTCCGGTGACGAATCATCGGTGGCATTCGCATCAACGTTACAGATGCTGTCGTGCGAGATTCAGAGAAAGAAGCAAGCATTTCGGAAACGACGACAACAATCGGACAGATGACAAAAGTCGTTGGAACAGCGAAAATTGCTGGCAAGGCGAATATTTTTCGAAAGCATGCATTTTCAGCAATGGACGCTACATCGTTGTCGATACCGAATTTAAAGGCGGCTCGCTACATGCAATTTTCGGGGGTATCGAACTCGATTTACGTAAGGCGTATTTACCCGAAGGCGAGACGACAATAACTATCGAAGCGATATTTGGCGGTGTTGACTTGCTTGTTCCCGACAACTGGGTTTTGGAAGTGAATATCGAATCAGTGTTAGGCGGCGTCGATGACAGTCGCAGGATATACTCAGTGGCAGATACTTCACGCAAATTGATTATCAAAGGCTCTGCTGTATTCGGCGGCGTCGAAATAAGAAATTAGATGACAATGCCATTGTTAGAAAACAGAATACGAATATTCATCTATGCTGTAATATGGATGTCGTATGCCATATTACATGCAGTATCAATGTCCTGTCTTGTATCTGTCTCGTTTTTAATACTGTTTGTTGATGCCCTGTGCCATTCGATATTGTTTGCCGGATTGTGTGTAATGTCGTGGCTTGTTCTGCAATACGGTAAATATGAGAACTTGATGCCCGTGCAAAGGATTCTCAGTTATGGAACACTTGCATTAATAGTCGTCGTGGTGGGAGTGGGAACAGGATATTTCCTCGACTATGTCTTTCTGGATGAAAATGAAGTGCTTGCGCTTGTTTCTACCTTGCCTGTAAAGGCTTTGACAGGAGTGATGTTTTATGTTATATTTGTCCTGTATTTTTACGTCGATGCGCAACATCTTGAAATAAAGCCCGGACAGGAATTTGAATCGGAAAACGAACACAATAAGGATGAAGAACAGTCCTCAAAATCGGAATCGGCGTCTGACGAAACCATCGATGTAGAAGTATTGGAACGTATTATGGTGAAAACCAAGCAAACAATAAAGGTAATCCCAATTAACGACGTTGTTTATTTACGTTCGGAAGGCGATTATGTTATGATCATCTCCACCGGCGGAAAATATCTGAAAGAGCAGACAATGAAATATTTTGAATCGCATCTTCCGAAAAGTCTGTTTATCAGAGTTCACAGGTCGTATATTGTCAATATCGAATACATTTCGGCAATCGAATCGTATGGCAAACAAAATCAACAGGTGCTGCTTAAAAACGGTGAATGGTTGAAAGTCAGCCTCGCCGGATACAGAGCGTTGAAATCGGCATTGCGGTAAAAATTAACAACTTATAACAATATCATATTTTTTTCATAATCTTAAACTGTTTTTGTGAAAACCGTTGAGTTCTCGGAATTTCGCCTTTGAACACCCAGTAACGCTGCAACATATAGTTATAGCAGATTGAAACAATCATATCGGTGATAAGGCGACTTATTTTGTAATCGATATGGATATAAGCCGTTAACAGATATGTTCCGAGCATTTTCAATCCTATACTGCTCACCACAACAAACAGAAATCGCCACAACTGTTGCGAAAGAGAAAGCTTGTAGGAACTTTTGTTGGAATAAAAAGCCCAGTATTTGTTGACTGAAAAGTTCATTATTGCTCCGACAGTACAGGCAATAGCAATGGATACCGTATAATGGATTTTAGTAAATTCCGTTAACAGAATCATAATTCCGTAATCGCACATCCCGCATACGAAAGCGGAAAATTGGGCTCTGGCGAAAGTTGCCAGTTGCCTGAGTATGTTACGCCGATTTTTTGGCGTCCTTTTCTTCTTTATCTCTACTGTCAGCAATTTTAAGCAGTTTTAACGAATCAATAATATTGATAATAAACAAAATGACACAGGCAAGGGTACCTGAATAGACAATGGAACCTTGCCAGATTACTTCGACCATCAAAAACATCGAAATGATAATCCTTACTTCGGTCGGACCCAAAATTCCGGAATCAATCGTGTATTTATCAACGATTTTGTACCTCAGCAAAGCAGTCATCATTGCCCATCCGTACAATACGACGAATCCGAAGCCCAATAGTTCCCATTTTCCGCCGACATATACGATGTAGCCCAAGCCAATCAGTATATTAGTCAGCCAATCGACAGTAAAGTCGAGTGAAAAACCATACCATTTTCGGGGTCTGTTGCGAAAGTATGCCAATCGACCGTCGAGGGAATCGCCGAACCAGTTGAGGGCGAACCCCAAAATGCCGAATAACAGCAAACTATGGTGAAAATATGTGGCAAGAATGAAACTTGCCGCCGTTACAAAACTACCTGCTAAACCAAAGGCTGTCAGCATATCAGAGTTAATCCACGATGGAATATGCTGTACAAGGAAGGCGAGCAAGTTTTGTTCATGTTTCTTCAAAATATTTGTCCTATCCCTGTCTTTGGTGATTTTGGACAATGCACTTCCGGTATTATTCATGCTCTTCTTATTTTTTATTTTTTTCGGTACAAAAATAATACAAAAATATGTATTTGAACCGTTTTTTATAAAAATATTTCTATCCCGTTACGAAAGTCCACCCTTGAGCCTTAATTTTTAGTTCGTTACCTTCGGGAGTGACGAGGTAAGCGCCCTGCGATTCATCGGCTATATATCCTATAATTTCGAAGCCCGACAGGCTTTTTATCGCCTCATATTCGGATATTGGCACTGTAAATAACAGTTCAAAATCGTCGCCGCCGTTCAATGCCGCCGTGACAGCGTCGAAATTCATCTCTCCGCACACCTCAAATGTCTCGGCTGCAATAGGAATCTTCTCTAAATAAATCCTTACGCCTACGCCGGACTGTTTGCAGATGTGAAGTATATCCGAAGCAAGCCCGTCGGCGATATTTGTCATCGAAGAGGGTTTGATGCCATTGTCTTCGAACGTTTTGAGCATGTCGAGACGTGCTTGGGGACGAAGTTGTTTTTGGAGGATATAATCGTAACCATCCAACTTGGGTTGAGTGTGATTGCTTTCGAAAATCCGGCGTTCGCGTTCCAAAACCTGCAAACCCATGTATGCCGCTCCCAAACTCCCCGAAATGCAAACCAAATCGTTCACTTTAGCCTCATTTTTATAACAGAGACTGTCGTCTGATGCCTCGCCGACAGCGGTTACGCTTATTGTCATGCCGGTCATCGACGCCGTAAGGTTATTTTCGACTAAATCAACGCTGTATCCTGAACAGGCACAGCGTATTCCTTCGTAGAAAGATTCGACATCTGACACATCGAAACGTGAAGACACACTCGCCGACACAAGTATTTGTTGAGGGAGAGCGTTCATCGCAACAATTTTCGATACGGCATGAGTAACTGCCTTATAACCCAAATGTTTCAACGGCGTATAAACAAGATTAAAATGTATGCCCTCAAGAAGAATGACAGAGCAAACTTGTTTCGGTTTGTCCGATACCGCGATAACTGCAGCATCGTCAAATGCTTTTACTGTTGATTGTTGCCCGACTTCGAACCCGGCATTCAACCGGTCGAGAAAAGCAAATTTTCCAATTTCGGAAATATTCATTTTTATTAAATTTAAAAAAAATTAACTACAATTCATCATTAACCACTAACCGTTAACCACTAACCACTCCCTACGAGTTTCAACAAAGTTTCGAGACCGATTCCTCTTGAGCCTTTGACTAAAATCAGATGATAGTTGATGTTCTGGTCTTTAAGATATTTTTCAGCCTCGCTTTTGGTTGGAAAACTGATGGCGATTTCTTCGTTCAACTGGCTGAATGTGCGACCAATCAGGATAACTTTTCCTTTGTTCCACAAACCGTGCTTTTTAATAATCTCCGTTATTCGCCTGTGTTCGGAGAGAGAATTGTCGCCCAATTCCAGCATATCGCCGAGTATCAACAATTTGTTTTCAGCCTTAAGTTTTGCAAAATTGCTTATGGCGGCTTCCATACTCGAAGGATTGGCGTTGTATGCGTCCATGATCACCGTATTTGACGCAATTTTAATGAGTTGCGAACGATTAGCGGTTGGTTTGTATTCTGCCAGAGCGACGACAATCTCAGTGTCGGGTACATCGAAATATTTACCGACCGCTATGGCCGCCAATACATTATTCAGATTATATTCTCCAACCAGACACGTATTTACATTCAGTTCCGGTTCGACGGTCGAAAAGCCAAGCAAAGTACTGTCGCTGTCGATTTTTGCGCCTGTAACAGTTTTCCCGTACTTCACAAGAGTCGTTTCCATTGTGTTTTCCGCCATTGTCTCGAGAGTTTCGTCGTCGGCATTGTAGAATATTACGCCTCTGTTTTTCTCCACATAATCATATAGTTCGCCTTTTGTTTTCCTTACGCCTTCTTCGGACCCAAACCCTTCGAGATGGGCTTTGCCAATGTTGGTAATCAGTCCGATTTCGGGATGAGCGATTTCGCAAAGCGTCGCAATTTCGCCAGAGTGATTTGCGCCCATTTCTACTATGACGATTTCGGTTTTTTCGTTGACATTCAACAAAGTCAACGGCACTCCGATATGATTGTTCAGATTTCCGGCAGTGCATACGGTTTCGTATTTTCTCGACAGCACAGCGTTAATGAGTTCTTTTGTAGTCGTTTTACCGTTTGTTCCGGTTATTGCAAGCACAGGGATATCAAATTCCAAACGATGATATTCCGCCAAATCCTGCAAAGTTTTCAGGACATTTTCCACAATAATGCAGCCATCTATTCCTTCATTATCAATACTGTCGGATACGGCAAAAGCACAACCACTGTCCAGCGACTGCTTTACAAACCGGTTTCCATCGAAATTTTCACCTTTCAAAGCAAAAAAAATGGAATCGGGAACAATATTGCGGCTGTCGGTACAAATAACCGGATAATCTCTGAAAATTGTATGTAATTCCTTTATATTCATCAAAATCGGCTTTTTTTAAGAAGTATGTTTTTCTCTTTTACCCACTTGCCGAGTTTAAAAGTGTATCCGTCGTACGTTGTATCGGGAACATAGTACGATTTATCGTTTATTCTTTCAGGGACAATAGGATACAACCAATGAAAAACGATTTTACCCAGATCGTCATGATATTTCAGGTGCATCACCGATTTAGCCGAATATTCGAACATTATTCTGCTCTTTATTCCCTTCTCTGTGTCGAAAAACACCGGAGCGCCGAACGAGGGTATTCCCTGTGGGTTGAATGTCAGGACGTCGATATATTTTTTATACGAAATGCCGTTGTTGAAATCGAAT
>JAITKY010000006.1 GCA_031278135.1 Prevotellaceae bacterium
AAAACGCGACGAAGGTCTGGAACAGTTGAAGCAATATCTTCAGTCGTACCGGATTAAAGATCGTCCGAACCTGAAAGCAGCGTTGCTTATTTTCATCGGTAAAAATAAATTTGAAATAATCTCTTAATTTTTATATATATTTTTTGCAAGTCAGAAAAAAGGCTGTACCTTTGTGGCGCGAAAAATATAAAAACTGAAGAATGAAAATAGGTTTATTTGTTCCATGTTATGTAAATGCGATATATCCCGATGTGGGGATTGCTACATATAAGTTACTGAATTATTTTGGATTGGATGTTCATTATCCGGTTGAACAGACTTGTTGCGGACAGCCGATGGCAAATGCCGGATTCGAAAACAAAGCGTTCGGACTTGCAATGAAATTCGAGAAAACATTCAAGAAATATGATTATATCGTAGCGCCTTCGGCAAGTTGCACCGCATTTGTCAGATATAATTATTTGTCGATTATGACAGATGAATACATACCCGACGCCAACGAAAAAATATATGACGTCTGCGAATTTATCCACGACTTTGTGAAACCGGCGAAGTTGCCGGGTCGATTTCCGCACAAAGTGAGCGTACACAACAGTTGTCATGGCGTCAGGGAATTAGAGTTGTCGTCGGCAAGTGAGTTGAACATTGTCCGGTATTCCAAGATAAAGAATTTATTGTCGCTGGTCGAAGGCGTTGAAATCTTCGAACCGGCGAAAGTTGACGAATGTTGCGGTTTCGGCGGCATGTTTGCTGTCGAAGAGTCTGCCGTATCGGTGTGTATGGGCGAAGATAAGATCAATAACCATGTCGCTACGGGAGCCGAATACATCACAGGCGCCGACAGTTCGTGCCTGATGCATCTGCAAGGAATAGTCGCGAGGAAGAAATTACCTGTCAAATTTATACATATCGTTCAAATATTAGCATCGGGATTATGAGTACAAAACATGCAAAAGCCGCCCAACGGTTCATAAGTAACAGAGAACAAGAACAGTGGCACAACGAAACACTCTGGTTTGTGCGCCAAAAAAGGGATAATATGACTATGCGGATTCCGGAATGGGAAAAATTACGGGATCTTGCAGCCAAAATAAAAACACACACTATCGACGATTTGATCCATTATCTTGAAACATTTTCGGAGGCAGCCGAAAGTAACGGAGCGATTGTCCATTGGGCAAAAGACGCTCAGGAACATAACGAGATTGTTTACGGCATTCTGAAACAGCATCAGGTGAAAAAACTCGTCAAAAGCAAATCAATGCTCACCGAAGAATGTTTGCTGAATCCGTATTTGATTGAAAGAGGCATCGAAGTGGTCGAAAGCGACTTGGGCGAGCGTATATTGCAACTTATGGGCGAACATCCAAGTCATATTGTGATGCCGGCGATACACAAAAAAAGAGAAGAAGTTGGAAAACTGTTTGAGGAAAAAATGGATTCCGAAAAAGGCAACAGCGACCCGACGTATCTCACCCACACTGCCCGCAAATATCTTCGCAACGAGTTTCTTACCGCCGACGCCGCAATGACCGGAGCAAATTTCGGGATTGCGCAAACCGGCGAAGTCGTCGTATGTACCAACGAAGGAAATGCCGACATGGGAACATCACTGTCTAAACTGCACATAGTGTCGATGGGAATAGAAAAGATAATCCCCGACCTGGCATCGCTGAGCGTTTTTGTCCGTCTGCTGGCGCGTTCGGCAACCGGACAGCCTTCGACAACTTATACTTCCCACTATCGCAGACCCATCGAAGGCGGCGAAATGCACATCGTAATTGTGGATAACGGACGAAGCTCTATTCAAAACACTACCGGTCGTGACCAAATACTGCGTTGTATTCGTTGTGGAGCGTGCATGAACACTTGTCCCGTATATCGTCGAAGCGGCGGATATTCATACACTTACTTCATTCCGGGACCGATAGGAATCAATCTTGGGATGCTGAAATCTCCAAAACAGCATAGCGATAATCTGTCGGCATGTTCGCTGTGTTTTTCGTGTAACAATGTGTGTCCAGCGAAAATAGATCTTGCCGGACAAATATACCGGTGGCGACAACAACTCGATTCCTTTCATAAAGCAAGTACAAGTAAAAAACTGATATCGCAAGGTATGACATTCATATTTAACCGTCCGGATTTGTACAGAGTTCTTCTGAAGATGGCGCCGTTAATTAACCGTTTACCGCGTTTTTTAGTGTATAACAGATTGAACGCTTGGGGCTACGGACGTGAATTGCCACGTTTTGCCAATGAAAGTTTTAATTCGATGTGGAGAAAAGGAAAAATACAGAAAGACAATCAATAATTAACAATTTACAAGCAATGAGTTCTAAACAAGATATAATAAAAAATCTCCACAGGAGTAGCAAGTTGATTTTTCCAATGCCGGAAATAACAGTCGAGGCAGTGAAATTCGATGATCCTGTCGCCGGATTTCTGGAAATCAGCCGTTTTGTTGGCGGCGACGCTGTCGTGCTGAATGAGGGCGACGATATCAATGCTCTCATCAGATCGTTATATCCCGATGCAGAAAAGATTGCGTCGAATTTACCCGAAATCACAATCGCATCCTTCAATCCCGACGAAACGGACGACCCTCACAATCTCAACGGCGTCGAACTCGCCATAGTGAAAGGAGAACTCGGCGTCGCTGAAAACGGTTGCGTATGGATTCCTCAGAACGTAAGACAAAAAGCGCTGTATTTTATCTCCGAAAATCTGGTAATTATTCTCGACAAAAACAAAATTGTCAATAACATGCACGAGGCTTACGAGTATGTTGCCGGAAACGGTGATTACGGATTCGGCGTATTTATTTCGGGACCGTCGAAAACTGCCGATATCGAACAAGCGCTTGTTATCGGTGCACATGGCGCTAAATCGGTTAGAGTGATAATTGGAAATTTGTCGTGAATTTTAATTCTGTACCATAATTTTTTACTGGACACTAACGCTTTTTATTATCTGGTTCAACTCCTTCAATAACTATTTTGTAATGATTAATGTTGTGTACTTTTTCGAAAACTTCTGTAAACCACCTGTCTATACAAGTATTTGCACCTTCTGTTTTTAGTATGTCTTCACCGGATTGAAACTTCGATAT
>JAITKY010000080.1 GCA_031278135.1 Prevotellaceae bacterium
CCCCCCCCCCCCCCCCCCCCCCCCCCCCCCCCAAAAAACTGTCTCTCCACCGGAGGATCTTCCGGAAACAGTGGAAATTATGTCTGAAAAGTTACGCATTTACCTTAAAAAAAATTTAAAAATTATACTTGATAAATAATGGCGCAAAGGTAATAAGATTTTTTAAATAAAAAACAAAATGGATGAAAATTTGTTAAACAATTTTTTTTAATTTCGGTTTTTTGATTGTTATTCAATTGGTTAATAAATTTAATACAGTGATATTTTTTTGTGCCAATTCGGTATTTTTGGACTAAAAGGAGTTGTCGAAAAACGGATTTTGGAGAATTATGCGATAAATCCGGTCGTTATTCGTTTCGTAACCAAAAACAGTTAAATCCGCTTTTTATCCACAGAATTAAAAATTATTTTTCATTTCCCGACAACATTCCGCAGGCGGCGGAAATATCTTCGCCTCGCGAAGAACGGATTGTAGTCAATAATCCTTTGGCATTAAGATAGTTTTTAAAATTTTCCATCGTCGTTTCGTCGGAGGGCGACAGAGGATTGTCGGGGATTTTGTGGAATCGTATCAGATTTATTCTTATATCGTTTCCGGATAATAATTTAACAAGAGCGGCAGCATGTCGCAGGGAATCGTTGACGCCTGAAAACATGATATACTCGAAACTGATTCGTCGTTGAGTATATTCGTCTTTGACAATCAGTTTGAGGATGTCTTTGGCAGGAAATGCCTTTTGCACCGGTATCAGTTTTCGGCGTTCTTCGTCGAACGGACTGTGGAGACTGATTGCAAGCCGGCATTGACTGTTTTTCAGGAATTTTTCCAGTCCGGGAAATATACCGACAGTAGAGACTGTTATCCTTTTGTGACTCCAACCGGCGCCGTAGCCGGCAGTGAGAATTTCCAGACTTTTCAACACTTCGTCGATATTGTCCATTGGCTCGCCCATTCCCATATATACGACATTTGTGAGTTTGTCTTTTTCGGGCAGACTCCAGATTTGATTGAGTATTTCGCCGGAAGTCAGATTTGCTTTCAACCCTTGTCGGGCAGTCATGCAGAAACGGCAACCCATTCGACAACCCGCTTGCGATGAAATACAGAGAGTTGCCCTGTCCGATTCGGGAATATACACCGATTCGATGTAAGCGCCCGAACGTAGCCGGTAGAGGTATTTTTTTGTCCCGTCCGACGAAACCTGCACATCCGACGGAGGATACAACCCGATTTCATATTCCGGCGATAACATCTCCCGCGCTTTTTTCGACAGATTGGTAATCCCGTTGATATCCCGAACACTTTTTTTGTACAGCCAGTCGGCAATCTGTTTTCCCGAAAACGAAGGTAATCCTTTTTCTTTGACCGTAGTAACAAGTTCGTCCAAAGTTTTCCCAAACAGCGATTCCATGGTTACGGCTTGCGACTTCTGAAAATGTTAACGACAACTTTCGCTATCTCTATCAACGTTCCGAATGCAACAAGATACCCCGGTATCGTCCATGGAAAAGCAATAATACCAAGATATTGCAGATATAATGTCAAGACAGAAAACAAAACTCCGAACACAATTTTCATTGTGGAAACAGGATGCGGTCTCCTTTGCTGGTCCATGCTTTCCAACAACTTATTGTGTTCTTCGAGTTTTGTAATAATTTCTTTTTTCAATTCTTTGTCAGCGCCTTTGCGGTCGAGATACAGCAATATGTCGTAAAAACTGTCTCGACGTTCAATCATTTTCATAGCGTAATCTAATAATTTATTTTTTTCGTCTTGTTCCATTTCGTTTGTTTTATAGATGAATGACTTCTCCGTATGCCACTGCGGCGGCTTCGGCGACGGCTTCGCTCATGGTCGGATGCGGATGTATGGTCTTCAGTATCTGTTTACCTGTCGCTCCCAACTTCAATGCCAGCGTCAATCCGGCGATTATCTCGGTCACTCCCTGACCAATCAGATGCGCTCCCAACAGTTTGCCGGTTGTTGCGTCGAGCACGAGTTTCACGAAACCGTCTCTGTTACCGGCAGTAGCGGCTTTTCCCGATGCCATGTAAGGAAATTTTCCCGTCTTCACCGAAAAACCGGCTTCTATCGCTGATTTTTCGGTCATGCCGACAGATGCAATTTCGGGAGTTGTGTAAATACACGACGGAATACAACCATAATCAATGGGTTCGACATCTAATCCTGCGATTTTCTCCACACATGCGATGGCTTCGTTCGACGCTACGTGAGCCAAAGCAGGAGTAGCAATGACGTCGCCGATTGCATATACATTTTTTACATTTGTCCGGTAAAAAGCGTCTGTTTTGATTTTACTGTTTTCGACTTCTATACCAAGATTTTCGAGTCCAATGTCTTCGATATTGGCAACGATCCCGACTGCCGATATAACTTTGTCGCAAACAATTGTTTCGATGCCTTTTTTTGTCGATATCTTAACGACACATTCGTTTTCGTTGATGGCGACCGAATCGACCGAAGAATTTGTCATCACTGTGATTCCCGCCTTCCGGAACGACCGGCTCAACTGCGCCGACACTTCTTTGTCTTCCAAAGGAACGATATCCGGCATAAACTCAACAAGTGTAATTTTCGTATCCAACGAATTATAGAAATACGCCAGTTCCACGCCTATCGCTCCCGACCCGATAATAACTGCTTTTTTGAAAATATATTCGGGAAATAACCCGGTCTTGTAACTCAACACATATTTTTCGTCGACAGGCAAAGAAGGAAGTTCCTTCGGACGTGCTCCGGTTGCAATAATTATGTGTGTCGCTGTGATTTCTTTATTTTCGTCGCCCGAAACTTCTACGGTATTCGGCGTTTTCAGTCTGCCATAGCCTCGAATAAGGTCGATTTTATTCTTTTTCAACAACATGTCAATGCCTTTACTCATTGTAGCAGATACATTTTTCGCTCTTCCGACTATTGTCTCGATATCGGCGGCGCCATGTTTGACAAATGTGCCATAATCCGACGAATGTTTTATATTTTCAAACACTTGTGCACTTTTAAGCAAAGATTTTGCAGGGATACACCCCCTGTTTAAACAAACGCCGCCAACTTCGGCACATTCTACTATCGCCGCCTTCATCCCTAACTGTGACGCCCGGATTGCCGCTACGTAACCACCGGGTCCACTGCCAATTACTATCAAATCGTATTGCATAAACAGACATTTTTGTCACCGCAAAGATAAGTAAAATTTCTTGTTCACAGATTTATCTACAAATAATTTTCATAATTTTAATCCCATACAGGTTGTTTCATTTTGAGCATCAAAGTTCTGATTTTTCGTTGCCGTTCTCTGAGTTCATTGATTTTGAATTTGCGGGGGTTGGGCAGTATCGAAGCAATCTGCGAAGCTTCGTTAACAGAAAGTTCGCTTGCCGATTTCCCGAAATATGTCTGTGCTGCAATTTCGACGCCATACATTCCGTTGCCGGTTTCGGCGATATTCAGATACACCTCCATGATTCTTTTTTTCGACCAAAAAATCTCCATGAGGACAGTGAAATACGCTTCCAACGCTTTTCGTGACCAGGTGCGTGAAGGCAAAAGAAAAACGTTTTTTGCGGTTTGTTGTGTGATTGTGCTGCCACCGAGTTTTGTACCGTGAATCCGGTTGTGGTCTCTGGCTTTTTTTATTGCGTCCCAATCGATTCCGAAATGTTCCATAAACTTGTTGTCTTCCGCAGCAATCACCGCCCTTATCATGTTTTCCGAAATGTCGTCCAACGATTTCCATTTGCGAATATTCCGGTAGTTTCCGTCTTCGATATTTTCGACGTAACGTATAAGCATCAATGGAGTGTAACGCACAGGCAACCACCTTAAAAGTATCACCGAAAGGATACTGAACGACAATAAACCGATTAACATCCGGAACAAAAATCTCCGGACATTTTTCCACAATTTATTCGATGACATCTTTTTTTCCAATTTACAATTTTTTTTGCAAAAGTAATCAAAAAACGCATATCCTTCGATAATTTTTCGATTTTTGATTTTCAATTCTCAATTATTTTGTACCTTTGCGGTCGATTTTGAATGGTAAAAATGTCAAAAATTCGAATGAAAAATGATCAAATTTGTAAAAATGCACGGAACAGGCAACGATTATGTGTATATCGACTGTTTCGAACAGAATGTTGATAATCCTCAAGAACTTGCGATCGAAGTAAGCGACAGGCATAAAGGTATAGGTTCCGACGGATTGATTTTGGTAATGCCTTCGATGATATGCGATTTCAAAATGCGCATGTTCAATGCCGACGGTTCGGAAGCTCAAATGTGTGGCAATGGTTCGCGTTGTGTTGGCAAGTTTGTTTACGACAAAGGTTATACGAACAAGAAAAAAATCACGCTCGAAACGCTTGCCGGAATAAAAACGCTGGAACTGTTTCCCGTTGATGGGAAAGTCAAAAAAGTGAAAGTCGATATGGACGCGCCTATGTTGAATGTCCGGAATATCCCTGTCGATTGGACAGAAGCGCAATTAATCAACAAAGTTATTGATTTCGAACCGGAAAAATATGCTGTAACAGCTGTGTCGACAGGTAATCCTCACGCTGTGATTTTTGTCGATAACGTCAATAATCTTGATTTGGAGACAATCGGCAAAAAAATCGAAAATCATCCGATGTTCCCCGAACGGGTGAATGTGGAATTTGTCGAAATCCTTTCGCCCATACATGCCAAAATGCGCGTTTGGGAACGTGGCAGCGGCGAAACTTTGGCATGCGGAACGGGAGCTTGTGCCGCAGGTGTAGCAGGTGTCCTGAATAACAGGTTAGAACGAAAATCTACTATCTCCCTTTTGGGCGGAGATCTCGAAATCGAATGGAACGAAAACAACAATCATGTATATCTTACCGGAGAAGCCGTTACGGTCTTCGAAGGAGTGTATTGATTGACGATATTTATAACAGTAATGGTAAAATTAAACGAACATTATACCGAAATCGGCAATAATTACTTATTTGCTGAAATAACAAGACGAGTAAAGGAATACAAAGACAATCATCCTGAACAGCAGGTTATCAGTCTGGGAATAGGCGATATAACGCAGCCAATTGTTCCTGCCGTAATTGACGCGATAACCAAAGCGACCGCAGAAATGGGCAAAACGGAAACTTTGCGCGGATATGCGCCTTACGAAGGATACGACTTTCTGGTGCAAGCAATACTGAAACACGATTTTACGGACAAAGGCGTCGCAATCGAAGCCGACGAAATATTTGTGAGCGACGGCGCTAAAAGCGATACGGGAAATATCGGCGATATTCTTGGCGTCGATAACAGAATCGCTATCACCGACCCTGCTTATCCGGTTTATGTCGATACTAACAAAATGTCCGGTCGCAAAATCGAATTGCTGCCCTGTACTCCCGCAAACAGTTTTGTTCCCGCTTTTCCCGAAAAAACGGCGGACGTGATTTATTTGTGTTATCCGAACAACCCGACCGGAACGGTGCTGACAAAAAAACAATTGAATCTCTGGGTCGATTATGCGCTTAAAAATAAATCGCTGATACTCTACGACGCTGCATACGAAGCATATATCTCCGAAACTGATGTTCCTCACAGTATATTCGAAATCGAAGGAGCGCGGGAAGTAGCCATTGAGTTCCGGAGTTTTTCGAAGACGGCAGGGTTTACAGGTCTGCGAGCAGGATATACGGTTGTGCCGAAAGACTTGACCGCCAAAACGTCAAAAGGCGAAATCCTTTCGTTGAATGCAATGTGGCGACGTCGTCAGTCCACGAAATTCAACGGAACAGCATACGTAATCCAACGTGGAGCCGAAGCGGTTTATTCTCCCGAAGGTCAGCAACAAACAAAAAAAACAATCGATTATTACATGCAAAACGCCAAAATCATCAAGTCGGGGCTCGAAAGTCTGGGATTGCAATGCTATGGCGGAATCAATGCTCCGTATATTTGGTGTCAAACTCCTGATAATATGACTTCGTGGGACTTCTTCGATTTATTGTTGAACAAAGTGCAGGTGGTTGGAACTCCAGGGTCGGGTTTCGGAACAGCCGGCGAAGGATTTTTCCGTTTCACCGCATTCGGAAATAAAAAAGATACTGTCGAGGCAGTCGAAAGAATTAAGTCCACGAAGTAACACGAATTGTTTCCCACAAAAAACAATAAGCCTGCAAAGTTCATTCTTTGTGGGCTTTGATGTATTATGAAATTGAAAAATTAATAAGGCGCCTCCCGCAAAGAATAACACTTTATTGTAGTCGGATTAATAACATTTCATAGATTTTAATTTTATTATAAATATCAATTGTTTTATCCGCATTTGTAAAGTTAAAAATTACTACTTTATTTTTAATTGTTTGCAATTTAATGTAAGGACCAGATGTAGAATTAAGAAATAACTTGACACGCCTCATTCCTTCTATTAAAAAATAACCTTTACATATTAATCCTAACGCAAAACCATTGGTTCTCAATTGTATTGTTGGGATATGTTCTAATATTGTTATATCAGTAATATCTTTAACAAGAATGGTTTCTCCGTATAAATCGGTTATTTTAATTTTTTATTTTCAGAAGTATAAAAATAGTTATTATTATATTCGGCAATATTAAAAAAGAAAGAATACCAATATTCCATTTAAAGAAAGCGGAAACAAAACATTCAACAATTATAACGACACCAGTTGTTATTAATCCTTTCTGGAGAAAATCAGGAAATGTTTTCCGTTGAAATTCTTCTAATTCATTATATCCTGCAATAATATTTGGTTTTTTTTATTAAAAAACCCATAAAAATAAAGGGAAATAAAAAAAAAATTTAGCCGACAAAAGATGTAGGTTTTTGTCCTTTTTACTGTAATCCAACTCTAAACGAATATGATTTTGTAAGTGGTATCGCCCCTAAGTTTTTTAATAGAGACATCGGTGTGTTGCAAGCATTGCCGTTTTATTTGTTTTTGATTAAGAAACACATTTTCTCAATTTTATAATGATTCCGTTAAAAGAATATTAAAACGGATAGAAATTATTAGCTACAACAAATAAAAAAGAAGAATTATGGAAACAATTCGATTATTAATATTTTTCACACGAATGAGTTTTTTTGTACTTTTGCAGTTGATTTAATAAAAAACGATTATGGATATTAA
>JAITKY010000123.1 GCA_031278135.1 Prevotellaceae bacterium
TTACTTTCCTGCTCTTCCTGAGTGTATCCGCATATCGCAGCATATTCTTTCTTTAAAGTAATATCATCAAGATTATTCAACGCCGAAAACACCGATAACCCCGAAAATTTCGATACTCCTGTCAGGAAAATAAATCGTAAATATTTGTCGGAACCTTTCATTACCCGATAAAAATCGTGCAATGTTTTACGAATGCTGTCTAATTTAGGATCGAACAGATTGTCGATAACAGGACAGTCATATTCGTCAATTAACACAACGACCTGTTTATTGTTTTTTTTGTATAAAGCATAAATCAATTTTCTAAAATAAGCAACCTCCGATTTGGCATTTATTGTAATCTGATAATACTGAGCAATCTCTTCCAGATATTCAAGCAAATTAAGTTTCAATTCTCTCACAGAGGAAAAACTTATCTGCGACCAGTCGATTGTAATGACCGGATATTGTTGTGTCCATGTCCATTTGTTGTGAATGTAAAGTCCTTTGAACAATTCTTCCTGTCCTTTGAATAGCGATTCCAAAGTACTTATTAAAAGTGATTTTCCGAATCTGCGGGGACGCGAAAGAAAATAATTTTTTCCTTCCGAAACTATCCGGTACATGATCTCAGTTTTATCCACATACAGATAATTTTTGCTTCGCAAATCTTCGAACGACTGTATTCCTATCGGTAACTTTTTCATGATATATACTTCTTAAAATTTAATACAAAAGTACTATAATTTTTGTTATCTTAAAACATATAATACAAATAGCCACTCTTAATTAAAATCGTATGAATTAAAAAAAAACAGGCATATAAAAACATTATATGCCTGCAAATCATATATAATATTAGAAAACAAAATTTGATTACATATATCTGCGTCTTATTAAAGATATCAATTGTTTAACAGAATCGCTGTTTTTGTCCCACGAAAAATTCGATTCGATGTACGAAATAGCGGATACCAGCGAGCCAATATTATCCAGTTTTTTAATCGTTTCATTATACAAATCAGAATCTCCGCCGAACAGTTCTTTAATAAACCTGAACCTGTCGTTTATTCCTATAGATTTTGGCAGGCTCGACACTGGAGTCGATATCTGGTTAACCATATTACTGGTTTCGAAATTTTCGTGTAGAACCTTTTTTGTTCCGATAAAACGGTCGATAATCGCTCCTTGAGTCTCTTCTTTTTTTGCAGATTCCGTTCTGATAAACGGTTCTTTTTTTGCCGGTTGCTGCGGCTGCTGAACTTGCCGGCTCGACTGATTGGACTGAGAAACCGGTTGAGATTGCGGCTGAACAAGTCGTTGTGGAGCAGGTTGCGGCTGAACAGGCTGTTGTGGAGCAGGCTTTTGAACAGGCGGCTGTTTCGTTTGATTTACTGCTGCCTGTTGCTGCAAACTTTCCAATAATTTTTTTGCAGCGAGGATTTCTTCATCTCTTTTACGTTTTTCGTCCTGCCAGTTTTGTAATTCCTGTTCCAGACGTTTTCTTTCTTCTTCCAACTGGAGTTTGAGGATGTTTATTTCGTCTTCCTTATTTGCCTCCTGCGGTTCTTGTGTTTCCTGCTGTTCCCGAACAGGCTCGGAACTGTCGATTTCCCACTCAAACAAAGGCTTGTCTAACAAAGAATCGCGCATGAAAATAGAATCTTCGGCGACAGTATTGTCGTCGGCGACATTTTCGACAACATTTTCTTCTTCGAAAACTTCTTCGTCAGCGAGCGTCTCTTCTTCGGGAACAAATTTGTCTTTTTCCGGGACAATATCAATCGATTCTTCTTCGGGAACTATTTCGGGAACATTCTCTTCCACATATTCTTCCGTGATAGTTTCCACAGCCGGCTGAATCTTGTCTGTGATGTCGGCAACAGTTTCTTCAACAACATTTGCAGTTACCGGCATTTCGATTACCTGTTCTTTTTCAGGCTCTTTAACGGTTTCGGATAATGAACCGTTATCTAAAAAATATATTTCAAGCGTCGCTTTATTAAGCATTTCTATGACGCGTTTGCGTGTAACATCGGAAATTTTGCCGACATCATTACAATTTTCCAATACACCGATTGTGCGTTCCAGTATCTTTATCACTGATACAATTAACTTTACATCATTCATGTCATCAAATCATTTAAAAATTTGTCGGTACAAAAGTACGAATTTATATCATAAATAAAAGTGAATATTTGTTATTTTATCTAAAAAACAGTATTCCAAGTTATAAATTTTATTAAAAAAGAAGGGTAAGCTACTTACATCGCACCGCTACAACCGTTTACCTTTGCTGCCTTCCGACCCTGGAGGGTTCAACAGGAGCTGGTCGTGTAAGACTTACCCGGGCACAAAAGTAGTATAAAAAATTGAAACCGGCAAAAAAATATTTACCGGTTTCACAAAATCAAATAAATCAATATATTAAAACAATAAAATCATCTATTTTGTCCAATTTAGAATCTTGTTGAAGTCGTATTCTTCGGGATTTTGCAGATATTTTTTCGCAGCCTTGCAATCTTCGGAAGTGAGATAATGCAAAGCATTTTCGTAAATCACTTTGGCTTTACTTCCATTGATATTCACCAGACGCGGTTCGATTTTTCCCGTTTCGGGATTTTCCATATCTTTTAAATGTATCGGACGGATATTTCCGTTGACATCGGCGGAAACCATACAGCCTGTTTCATTTTGGTCGTACAATAGTTTCACTCCGATTCCCAGAAGATTACAGTACATCAGATCGAACGCTTTGGGTGGAACGCAACGTAATTCGTATCCCAACTCAACCGGGCGGGTTTTGACGTCTATGCCAAGTTCGGTCAGCTTATTCTGAACCAAAATGTTGAATATGTGAGCCTTGCTTACAGCGCCCAACTCTGGATGCCCGTGCGAATCGTATGTGAATGTGATGCCGGTTGATGTGATTTCTTCGTTGGAGAGGGTGTGGAAAACGCCTTCGCTGATAATCGCCACGCCGTAAGGAATATTGAGAATCTTACGTTTAACGATTGACGATATTACTAAACGAACAATCTTTTCGAGCGAAATATCGGTTTTGTTGAACATCTCCGGAATGACAATCATCGGATAATGGCATCCGGCGCCGATACCGAAGGTCAAATGCCCTGCCGAACGTCCCATTGCAGCCATCACAAACCATTGTGCGCTGGTACGTGCGTCTTCGTAAATCGCATTGCCGATACGCACTCCTTCCGATTTTGCCGACTGATAGCCGAATGTCGATATGCCTTCGGGAAGAGGCAGGTCGTTGTCTATTGTCTTGGGTACGTGGATATTCTGTATCTTGACGTTGTTTTCGGCAAGATATTTCGATATCCGGTTGGCAGTCGAAGCAGTGTCGTCGCCGCCAATGGTAACCAACAATTTAATGTTGTTTTTGACAAAAAAGTCAGGACGAAATTCCGAATCTTTGGGTTTGTATCGGCTCATTTTCAGATTGCTGCCGCCGACGTTGAATATCCGGTCGGCAAAATCGAAATCAATGTCAACGGTTTTTTGTTCTTCTGCAAACAAATCCCGATATCCTTCGTGTAAACCAATCACACGAAATCCTGATTTAAGGAACGCCTTCGACACTGAACTGACAACAGTGTTCATTCCCGGAGCAGGACCGCCTCCACACAAAATAACTATAGCAGGCTTATTTTCCATATAACATACTTACTTTTATTACATTATTAATACAATTTCATTTAATTTCAACGCGCAAAGATAATGATTTTTATATATTCACAAATTTTTGACGTCTTCGACTGTATTTGTCAGACATTTTCGCCAGTAAAACATTCCATGTTCCGCCTCGCCGAATCCCAGACTTTGATACAAATTCTGCGCTTTGATGTTATCTTTCCGCACTTCGAGCGTGACACGACTGCATTTGCGTTTTTCTGCTTCGGCGATGATTGCGTTCATCAGTTGTCGTCCGATACTTTTACCGCGACAGTCCTTTAATACAAAGACATCGTGGATATTAATCATTGGCTGTGCGGTGAATGTCGAAAAATTCTCGAAAGCCGTCAATATCCCGACAAAAATACCGGCGTCACGCGCAAGCAAAACAATGGCTTTCGGATGACTGCTTAAATCTTCGATCATACGCTGTTGTTCTTTCTGCGACAGCAGATTCCCTCCGCCCATTTCATCATCTATATAAGCATTTATCAGCAAAGCAATCGCCTCTCGATGCGCCGGATTCAAATAGTTACAACCTGTTATTTCAATCATTATTACCTGTTTTCTGTTGCCAAGCAAGCAAATATTACATCGTTTAAAATCGCAAAAGTAGAAAATTAAAGTTGGAATCAAAAAAAAATGTATAATTTTGCGCCTCGTAAATATGATTAGAATTGAAAACGTTATATAGACATGTATTTTTTTCGTATCTGGGTCCGATGTTCATGACTTTGATTATAGTACTGTTCATCCATGTGATGCAGTTTGTGTGGTTGCAAGTTGATGAACTTGCTGGTAAGGGGCTTAAATGGAATACGATACTTGAAGTTTTGGGATGGTACACGATTTTAATGATTCCGATTGCAATGCCTCTGTCCACGCTTCTTGCCTCATTGATGACGCTGGGTAATCTCGGCGAAAACAATGAGTTGCTGGCAATGAAATCGTCGGGAATATCTTTAAGTAAAATACTGTATCCTCTTTATTTTACGATTATTGCGATTGCAGTGTGCAGAGATCGGAAGAGCACACGTC
>JAITKY010000175.1 GCA_031278135.1 Prevotellaceae bacterium
TTTTTGTCCTTAATTTATAATTCCTTGATGTAAAATTCCAAAGTACACAAGACCGAAAAGACCTGCGTTCCATCCCTGTAGTTGGAAACCAAGATTTTCGCCTGTCAGGCTGTTAATATGTTCATTAGGCGACCAGTCACCCGATTCGACCAGATCGGCGTTAGCCACTTTTTTGACTAATTCAATCGCTTCATCGATTCTACCTATTCGGATACGCGCCCAGCAATCCATAAAACTCAACCAGGGCCATACGGCTCCGTTATGGTAAGTTGCAGGTTTATAGCCAAATTCGGCAGGATAATATGGAAACGTTTCGGCAATACCATATGGGGTTAAACTTTTAGTGTTTAACGAATTGATTATTTTCAAAGCCCTGTCATCGGGGACAACGCCGAACAGAATACCGATTGTTTGATCCTGAAGCAATTTATCGTTTATATGTCCATCTTTCCATTTCTGGCAATAATAATCGCCATTCCACAGACCGCCGTCTTTTGTCGATTTGTTTATGAACGCATATCCTTTTTTATATGCCGATTCATACTTCTTATGATTGTCATTATCACCACATTCTTCACATATGGCTATCATTTGTTTTAGGGCAGACAAGTATATCAAACCCGAAAAAGGCGAATATTTTCTGTCAGTCACACCGAGAACATCTTTCCAGTCGCCCCAAAACGAGACCTGAGCAGGCAGTCCGTCGCCTGACGAATCTCTTGAAATCAGCCAGTCCATAGCCTTTATCAGCGCTGGCAACCATTTAACAAGATTTTCCCTGTCGTTATAATACTGATAAAAACGTGCAGCACGCAAAATAAAAAACGCATTGATATCCAAGTCGTCGTGTCGTTCTATCAATGGCAGGATTGTTGTCGGTATTTTTCCTGATTCCTGTTGATGTTCAATGCTTTCCTCAATCATGTTAAGTTCAACGTCTTTGAACAAAACCAGATGCAGCCACGAAGTCCAATAACTGTCGCGCTGATTCAGTTCGCAATATCCCATTGTCAGCACATTATCGTCTTTGGTACATTTTGTCAGAGATATTCCCGGAATCATATACCATCGCAGATATTTATCGAGCAATTTATCACCGGTTTGCGGAATAGCGCTGTCGAAAAGGGCGGTTTTTTCTTTCAAAACTAACCATGTTTTATGCACATAATCGGTGAGCTCTTCAATATTTCCGAATTGATTTGCGCTTATCCATTTTTCGTCATAAAAGGCTGCAAGAATGTGAAACGTTTTATGTTCGCCTGCCTTCAACGACACAGGTATCGTTAATTCTTTATTTTTCCACTGTGTTTTCGAATTACAAGTCATTTGAAAGTAAGGATTTACTATTCCGGAGTATTTATCTGCCCCGCATGTCTGCACCTTTTTTGTTAGCAAAGAATCGGGGCTGATAATCAAATCGAACGTTTCGGACGAAGTCGCCGAACATGTTATTTCCAGCAACAATACGGGGAGCGAAGAAGTCGTCAAATCGTTTATACCCAAAGGACAAAAAGTCTGCAAATCGATTTTTGACGATATAAGGGAAGATTCTCCGTACGAATTTTTAACAAACGGAAAAGCCCTGTTAATGTTCTTTTGTTTAAATTCCGAAAACGAATGCCTTACATTATTCTTTGCCAGACAGATACTGATGCTTCCTTTATCGGAGAGCCATTCTCCTAACTGTCCGGGATTTTGAAGAATTTTTCCATATAAGTCGCCATTCTCCGAAACGTTCACCGTTAATGCAAAATTGGCGACAGGATAGCCGTCTATAACTCCGGATTTACCGGAAACACTGTAATTACCAAATCCTGAAAGTATCAGGAAAATCATTAAAACTCTTTTTTTCATATCATTGCATATAAATGTTATTCATTAAAATTTTTGCAAATATAGTTTTTATTTTTGTATCCGAAAACAAATCTAAAATCACCAATCAAAATCACACCTCCGGGAACTTCCATGAATTTCTGTATTCGGGTTTTAAATATTTATCGGCTTCGAGATTGTCTGTAAACCGTTTAGTTGTTTCGTCGTAATGCAAAGGGACGCCTCCCAGACGCGCCGATATATTGCCGGTATGCGAATATTTTGCACACAGACTTCCGTTTTCGACGGGACAGGCTGTCCGTTTATTACGGTTTTTGACACATTCGATGAAATTCGTCACATGGTTGATATGGCTTTGACCGTCGGCTTTGACCGTCATTGCCGGAATTTTTTTCCCTTCCGGATATATTTGCCAGTCGGATCTGTTAGCAACCAGAGCGCCATTGGTTCCATGAAACACGACACCGTAATTTTTCCCGTAAGGACTGGCTGACAGTGTATTATTTTCCCATTCAATGATAAAATCCTTAAACTGATATACCACCGACATCGTATCGAATGTTTCATGCATACCATCGGGATAAAAATAATTTCCTCCACTCGCCAACACTTTCAAAGGCATAGTTTTTACGTCCATACCCCAGAGCGCCATATCGAGCAAATGTACGCCCCAGTCGGTTATCAGTCCGCCGCCGTAGTTCCAGAACATGCGCCATGTTCCGTGAAACCGCTGTACGTTGAATGGCATTTTTGGAGTGTGTCCCAGCCATGTATCGAAATCTACACCTTCGGGGACAGCAGTGTCGGGAATGCGATTCTGTATGGCGGCATACTCGAAATTTGCCCACACGTGTACACGTCCAATAGCGCCCAATTGTCCTGATTTCAGATATTCGACCATTTCGTGCCAGTGTTTGCCGCTTCTTTGCTGTTGTCCCACTTGCACGATTCTGTCGTATTTCTTTGCTGCTTCGACCATGATCTCACATTCGGAAATGCTGTTACTCAATGGTTTTTCGACATAAATGTCCTTTCCTGCCTTGCAGGAATCGACAAACTGCAAACAGTGCCAGTGGTCAGGAGTTCCGATGATGACAATATCAATATCCTTCCGGTCGAGTATTTTCCTGTAATCGCCATAAATATCAAGCTTTTTATCCTGTATTTTCGCAAGTTCTTCCGCACGCGAAGCAAGAATATTTTTATCGACGTCGGCCAGTGCACGACAGCGAACTTCCTTATGTTTAAGAAAATCCATCAAATTTTCCCAACCCATGTTTCGGCATCCAATCAACGCCACGTTGATTGTGTCGTTTGCCGATGTCTTTGCCGACGTCTTTCCGAGCAGAGGATTAATCGTCATCCCTGCCGCCAGCGCCGAAGAATATTTTATAAAAGACCTTCTGTTGACTCTCATAATCATTAAAATTTATTTTCCTTCTTCCAACCAAAAGTCGTTCATTAAACCGTAATCGAGTTGTTGATAATCACTACCCTGCGGATATTTTTTTACGCCTCTGAAATGCCATGGCGAGACTAATCC
>JAITKY010000240.1 GCA_031278135.1 Prevotellaceae bacterium
TACTTGCACGCCGAAGTTTTCCAGCTTGTTGCCGAAGAATTATTCTTCGTCGGCGGGCTTGCTGCGTTTGTGTCCGGGGAAACGCTGTTTCAGTTCGTCGTAAATAGCCTTTGCGCCCGACACGTTTTGTACGGCGGCGGCTTTGACGGCGTTGTAGAATCGAACAATTTTTTTTGTGCAATTGATGAAATATTTTTTAACTTTTGTAACTTATAGTCTGTTTATCAAATATTTAAAATTCAAAAAAATATTTTTCAACCGCTAATATTTTCCCTGCATATTAGCACGCAGATGATACAGATTTTTACAAATTTACGCCAACGTCTCTTCGACGACCATTTCGTTTGTCCAGCATTTTGGTGTATTTTGTTTAGTTTGCGGGCAGTCGACACCATTATTCCGGCTCTGATAATAGTAAATTATTAACATCGCTGTATATTCAGTTTTCGCCTGTAATTCAATAATTTAAGCCTTAAAATGGAAGTTAATAAACACCAATCAGTGTTAAAAACAGTTAATATTTTAAATAAAAAAAAACAATTAAAAAATATCAATGTATTATTCTGTTTTTCAGTGTTTTATCTTGTAAAAATCCTTCTATTTTACATTTTCGATTATACATCTAACATCGTATAACACAATGTTTTGAGGAATTATCTTGCGATTTGACAGATATATTTTTGTCCATACCTTTGCAGAAAAATTAAAAAAAAAATTATTATTAAAATTAAAAAAGAATTATTATTATCATGAAAAGAATTTTGTCAATTATCTTAGTACTTGTGTCATTTGGCGTTTTTGCTCAACCGAAAGAAAAGGATTCGGCACTGAAAGAGCAGGCAGCAACCATTAAAAAGGAACTGTCATTAGACGATAGATCCGAACATTTAGTGTACAATGTTCTGTATCACGTGAAAACGAGAATTGCAGACATCCCTTTAGGACATGGAAACTATCAGAAACTGATTTCCTATGTCGATGAAGAAAGGGTTAGTATGATGAAATCATTATTGCCTGTCGATAAGTACAAGCAATATGAAACTGTTTTTGGTCCCGGCGAAAAACAGAAGATCACAACTATTCTTGCAAAAAATGCAGAATATATAAAAAACAATGGTGTATTAGTTAAAAAAGTTTCTTTGGTAGATATGGACGACAAATTTACGGGAGAAAAAAATGAACCCGAGTCTAATAACAGCGCTTCTGCGGAAGCAGGAAGTAAAGAGAAGAATAATACTCAAAAGCAATAATAAAGAATACTCAATAGCAAAATTAGTTAGTTTATAATTTCACATTTAAAAGATTTTTATCATGACCTTACGGTAGCAGTTCTCATATACCGTAAGGTCTTTTTCATTATGTGCAAAGTCGATATTTTCGTCTATGCGTTTAAATCGTATGCTTCTGTCTTTTTACAGATAAAATACGGATTCAACAGCGATTCCTTATTATACGTCAGTGGTTTGTTGGTATCCAGAGAGTTGATACTCCATCCGACGCCTTCGAGGATTGTTTGAGCCGCCGCCGTATCCCATTCGTATGTGTCGGTGTAGCGAACATACACATCGCCGATACCATCAGCCAGCATACACATTTTCAGGGAACTGCCAACCTTTTTGACCTCTACGTCGGGATATATTTTCCGCATTTCGGCGATATATTCCAGAGTTTCCTTGTTGACGTGATGATAACTCGCAAGAATAGTGTATTTGTCGCTTGTTTTCGACGAAGGGTCAAGTTTTTTCGATTCCTCGATGATTTGCTGGAACGGGTACGAAAGCAGATTACGGTCGCCAACAAATATTTTGTAAGACCCCATGTCCTTTATTCCGAAGTACATATCGCCAATTGCCGGAGCGTAAACCACTCCAAACAGCGGATTTCCTTCGACGACTAAGGCAATGTTGACGGTAAATTCCGCTCTCTTCTGAATAAATTGCCGTGTTCCGTCCAGCGGATCAACTATCCACAGGATGTTCCACGACTTTCGCTCCTCGAACTGCATATCCCGTCCTTCCTCGCTCAAAATCGGTATTCTCGAATTGAGCAGCAGCCGTTTGATTATTTCGTGGGCTTCCTTGTCCGCCGACGAAAGCGGAGAGTTGTCCGATTTCATTGATACTTGGAAATCTTCGGTGTTGAAGATTTCTAAAATTCTTTTTCCTGCAATAATTGCCGCTCTGAAAGCCGATTGAAAAAGTTCGTTAAATGTTCCGTTATCAGGTGTATACATAATTAATTAATTAAAAATTATATGACAAAGCCAGACTTAAGACCTGTTTAAACTGTAAAGCGGGTCCTTTTTCTGGATTGATATTTTTCGTATCGTCGTCGTATCGTATTTGAAAGTTCAAATTCGACGAAATATATTTTGTTACTTTAAAATTGAGATTGATATCCATGCTGATATCAGCGTTTTCGGGATTGACCAGCAAATTGGAAAATATGCTCGTAACCATGCTCAATGTAACGTTCGGGACTATACTTTTGTTATAAGTTGCAGTCATTGATGCTCCCAATTCGTAGTATGCCGTTCTGTTCGGTTTCACTCCGTAAACTCCGACTTTCGACAGTGAATCGTCGAGTACAATAGTATATTTTCCCGAAATAGGGGAAAGCACCAGAGAAAACGATGCGTCCGGTTTATAATCGAATCCCAGCGACAGGACGCCCGAAGCCGGAGACATGAATTTGGAATTGTAGCGCGATTCGGGAGTGATCGGATATCTGGAATAACCTTTGTCGAACTGTGTTTTGAATGTTATCTGTGTGGCATAGTTGAATTTACCGAAGGCCTTGTATCCGAATTTCGAAAAGAAGTCAATCACATCATTGGTTTTGCTGCGTTTGCTTCCCTGATACAGCAGACCGTATCCGAGCGTCAAACCGTTTTCCCACGATATTTTCTGTTTAGCGTAATTCAACCTGATATTATTGATTCCCACTCCTATAGCGATAGAATTTTCGCCTCCTGCCGACCAGTTGCTGAACGACGATTGAGAGAGATTAAGATACGAAGTGCCGGAGTGTTTCCATGGCGAAGGAACTTTAGTCTCCTGAGCGACAATAATATTAGTGAAAACCACCATTAACAGTAACAATACAAACTTTTTTTTCATGATGCGAACATTCATAATAAATACAATCAACGATTATATTTGTTTACAATAATTGTGCCAAACTTAATTTTTCCCGAAATCTTAACATCATTCGCGACAATTCTTTGTTGTCGGGATGCCTGACAACGCTGCACAAATATTCGTCCGGCAAAAGTTCCTCGATAATCACATAGTATTGCTGGTTTGCCTTTGCTTCCTGAAGATAGTTGATTTCAATATCATAGACCTCGTGATTCAGGATGTAATCGAATGGAAAACTGTCGATAATCCATTGTATATACAGAGTATTGTTTACATGTCCGTTAATATCTATTGCGCTGTAAGGCACAGTGTTTACGGTGGAATCGCTTGTCAGGGTACTGTGTTGCGGAAGTTTTTCCAGACGTATGTCAAGCGCCTTTCTGTCGTACGGAGCGGGAAATTTATCCTTCATCAACGCTATTCTCTGCGGTTTACGTGTTTCCAAGTTCAACATCAGCCAAGCGGACGTTGCCGACAGCATCTTTTTGTTGGCTGCCGAATATACCTCAAAATCACGATATGCCATGATTGCGTCAGGTCCTTTGCTCCATGTTTCGACAAATATCGAATCTTTCCACAGCGGATAATCGTAGATTTGCGCTTTTATTCTCGACAGCGCCCAAAAGCAATTGTTTTCCGATAGCGCCACCCATCCGAAATTATGTGTTTCGGCGTGTACTATAGCACTTTCCTGCAGCAGATAAAACAATGCCGGCAGGCTCAACTGCTTTTTTATGTCTGTCAGATACGAATTGACCTGATACTCGTATCTCCCGCAAAGAGGCTTTTTATCCATTACTTCTGAAACATCTTACCCAATCGACATACATTGCCGTCTGTTCTGCCTTTTTGTCATACACGCCCGACGAAAATGATATGTACATCGGTTCGTTGATGATATTCGACGATTCGAAAACTTTTTTGCCGTTGATGAGCCACGCAAGTTTGTTCTTACTCCACAACAGCGTGTAGATGTAAAAATCGTCTTTGAGTTTGTATTTCAGTTTCTTTTCGATTTTTGACTCGTTAGAATAAGCCGAAATAACAAGATTTTTGTTCTCGAACTTAAAGACGTTCAAATGAGGTTTTTGCGTATCTGTTCCCATCCAGAAAGCATGATAAGTGCCGTGAGTATATTTGACGCGCACTTTTGCTTCGAATTTGCCGTACAACTGTTTGAACGAATGAGCCGACGTCAGTATACTTGATGTGTATGAGAATGTTTTTGGGACGAATCCGTAAGTTTTATCCCAGGCAAGTCCCTGTTTTTTCTCCTGTTTTGTCTTGATTTTCAACAACCCGCCTGCCAACTGAATATTATTCGGCGAAAAAATGTGCAAATCTTCTATCGGAGAATATGGCGTTCCATTTAACAGATGCTCGCTGATTATCTGTTTGTTCGACCATCGAGCATCGATTTCGCTTTTCGAAAAATCTTCGTAAAACTTCGAAACCCAACGTTCCTGTTCTTCGATCAGTTTGGAATACTTTTTTTTAAAACTGAAATAGTCCTTAATCATTTTCGAATTTGCCAGTCTTTTGAGTTCGTGTTTTAACTGTTGAAGCTCGTCTTTTTGCTGTTTCACGTCTTCTTTTAAACGCTTTTTTGCTAACTGGAAATTTTCTTTCAGCGTGGACTGTTCTTTTTCTACTTCATTTCTTAGATTGATGCCTTCCTCTTTCAAATGATGTCGTTCCATTGCAATTTGCTTTTTTAAGCGCAGTTTTTCGTCTTTCAGTAGCCGGCGTTCTTTTTTCGATTTGGCAGCCTGCATTTTCTGCTTCAGCGCTTTTTTCAATTGCCGTTCTTTTTGCGGCTGAAGCGCTCTTTTTGCCTGAAACTCTTTGTCCAGACGAAATCCTTTATCGGTCAACGCTCCGACGTTTTCACGATATTCTTTTTCCAACTGACGTTTTTTTTGAGGCAAATCAATTCCTGTTTTCAGATTTGCCGGATTGGCTAAATATTCCTTCAAATCGTTGTATCTCCTGAAATCGTCAGATTCGATAGTCTCCAGATAAACAGTGTATTTCGTTTCTTCATCCTGCAATTTTGCTTCGTAGGATTTCGTGGACGGAATACCGGAGAAAATAAGTTGTAAAAAATTTAACATAACCAGATATCTTTTATATATTTCCGGGCGCAAAGGTATGAATTAAACTTATTAAAAAGTCTTAAAAAGTCTTAATTAATCAATTAATTTAAACCCTTTACCTCTGACATTGATAATCTGCACCGAAGGATCGTCTTTCAGACACTTGCGTAATTTCGTGATATACACGTCCATACTTCGGGCATTGAAATAACTGTCGTCGTTCCAGACGGTTCTCAACGCAAAGTTTCTATCGAGAACATTATTTCTGTTTACACAGAGATAACGCAGCAATTCCGCTTCTTTTGCCGTCAATTTCTGCTCTGATCCATCTGAATACACCAAAGTCTGCTTTGTCGGGTTGAAAACGTATTCGCCGATGTCGTATGTTGCCTGCGACAGTTCGCCCGCAGATGTCCTTCGCAAGATTGCTTCGATTCTCAATATCACTTCTTCGATGTTGAATGGTTTTGTGATGTAATCGTCGCCACCTGAAGAAAATCCTTTTACGATATCTTCTTTCATCGACTTGGCTGTCAGAAATATGATCGGTATATCCGGAGACATTTGCCTTATTTCCTGCGCCAAAGTGAATCCGTCTTTGATCGGCATCATGACATCCAGAATGCAGATATCATAAGTGCCGCCCGAATCTCTGAAGCCCTTAAATGCTTCGTCGCCATCGGAATACAGATCCGTGTCATACTCTTTTACTTTGAGATACTCTTTCAGCAGTATCCCAAGATTTTCGTCGTCCTCAGCAAGGAGCACTTTTGCTTTTGCTTCCATAACATTCTAATTTTTAATATTTTTTAATTAATGGTAACCATATATAAAAAGTTGTACCTACATTTTCTTCGCTTTCGACCGATATTGTTCCGTCGGTAAGATCTACGATTTTCTTAACGTAGTTTAATCCCAAACCGAAACCCTTAACATCGTGAACGTCGCCTGTATTGACACGGAAAAACTGTTCGAAAATCCGGTCTTTGTTTTCGGGACTCAAGCCTATCCCGTTATCGGAAACGTAACAGAGAATTTTGCCATATTCGTTTCGTGTTCCGATTGTTATCTTAGGCACATCTCTCGAATATTTCAGTGCATTGTCCATCAAATTCGTTATAACGTTCACAAAATAAGCCTTATCGGTAGATATTATATCGTCTGTGGCTCTCAATTCGGTGATGAGAGTCGCTTTTTTGTTTCGTAACTGCAAGGTCATTAAATCGTCGGCTTCTTTAATAATGGCATGCAAACTGACGTTCGCCTTTTTCAGAACTATCGACTGCTTCTCAAATACAGAGGTTTGCAGAACTTTTTCGACTAAATAACTCAACTGCTGACTTTGTTCTTTTATCATGCTCGACAGTTTCGGTATGTTTTTTGCCGACTGTGGGATATTTTCGTCCCCAAGCATTTGTGCTGCAAGCGATATCGAGGATATCGGCGTTTTCAGTTCGTGCGTTATGTTGCTGATGAAATCGCCTTTGATTTCCGATATTCTCTTCTGTCGTGCAATCACATACATCGTGTATATGAACAGGGCAAGAATCACAACTATAAGAATAAAAGCAGCAAATATCATGGGCCAGATGCGTATCAACACTATCAGCGTCTCTTCGGGGAAATAGAAATTCAGATAGTAGATTTCCGAAAATCCTTCGGGATCGTGGGGAAACAGACGCTTTTTGTATATCATCATCTTTGTGTCGCTATTATATCCGCTCGAACGCATCACTTTCCTGCCTGCGCGGTCGGTTATCGACACTTTAAATTTGTATCGCTGGTTAAGATTGACCTCTTTAAGCTCCTGATACACTAAAGAATCAATTTGTTCCATCGTAACTCGCTGTTCAACGGGAATTTCCGATGTCATCAGCCGTTCGTACGATTCCCGAAAGTATTTGTGTATTCTTTCTGAGATATCGTCATCATCCACTACTTCAGATGAATATACAATCGAATCGACTATGTTTTGCTGAGAATTATAGCCGTCTGATATCTGCGTCAATGTTTCTGTCTGCCATACTTTCGTAACGACATTGTTCAGCAAATCATTGACTTTACTGCCGATATCGTACTGAATATTAGTGAAAACGCCAAAAATCCATATCGTCTGCGCTATGACCAGTCCTATGGATGCGAATAATATTATCACTGTAAGTATCCTGCGCTGTCTTTTAGTCATATTAATTTTTGTTTATGGCACAAAAGTACTTGTTTTTATAATACAAAATACATTTTTGCAATATTTTTTTTTAAATCTCTCTTTTTTCTGTCTAATAAACGTCTTTTTGAGGATAAAGTTTATATTTACAAAATGGCTATTTATCAATAATACAAATAGAAATGGGAAAAAGACAACTATTTTTTTAAAAAAGACCGTATAATTAAAAAAGTTTTAAAAAAAACTGAAAAATCCGGTTTTTTTCGTGTTTTTTTTGTTTTTTCGATGTTACAACACAAAAAAAAATCATAAAATTGACATTTTTGGGGATGTATAACAAAAAAAAGATATATCTTTGCAGTCGGAAAAAAGGCAGGATTATGGCAAAAAAGAATAAATATAGCAGCAGCAAACGCAAATCCTACACAGTAAGTAAAGTGGATAAAGGATTGGGTATCTTTATTAATCCACGTAGTGATTTTGGGTTTAAGCGTATGTTCAGCAATGCGAATATGATGAAATCTTTTTTGAACAATGTAATATTTAAAAAGAAGTTAGTTAAGACATTAAAATTTTTGCCAACAGAGCATTTCGGTGAGACAGATGTGGAACGGGTCATCATATCCGACACAAACTGCGAAATCCAAAACAAAGAAAACATATTGGTAGAAATGCAGAATGCCAAACCAAAGAATTTTATAGAAAGATTGTTTTATTACATGACTTATCTGATGCGTTATCAGATTCCAAAGAAAGGACGCAAAGATCAAGAAAAAAATGAAAGAAAAAAACCGTGGGACTATGAACTGAAAGCTACATATATAGTTGCAATTGTCAATTTTCCGATGTTAAAAGACAAAAGATTAAAAGATATTGTTGCCCGGGCGAAATTTATATTCGAAAATACCGACGTAACATTTTCGGACAAACTGAATATAATAATAGTCGATTTAACCAAGTTCAACAAGAAAGAAGATGAGTTGAAAACGGAAGAAGATTTCTGGTTATACACTCTCAAATACGCTGAAAAATTGAGCGATCAACCCGAAGTGATGAAAAAAAATAAAACATTTGACGAATTATATAATATATTAAGTACAAACAAATTAACACCGAAAGAAATGAAAACATACAATGACATTGTTATTAATATGGAGACAATGAGCCTTTTCATAGATGAGCCCATACAGAAAGCCGAAAAGAGAGGTGAAAAAAGAGGTGAAAAAAGAGGCGAAGAAAAAGGCATTAAAATCGCAACTGTCAAATTTGTCCACAAATCCGCTGACAAAGGTTTTTCGGTAGAAGAAATTGCCGATATAACAGACTTGACAGTAGAGCAAATACGCAATATTCTGAAAGACAGTAGAGCATTCGAATTGAGTTTGACATAGTTAATGCCGAAGAAATTTGTCTTTTTATAAATCACGACCACATTTTTTTAATGTAAAGGTTGCGCATAGGACACTAATCGCTTGCAACCTTTACGTTCAAAATTTCTGTATTTTCAAAAAATCATCTTCCCGAAGCAAAAAAGCATCTATCTTCCCGAAGCGAAAAAGCATCTTTGTGGGAAAACAAGAATCTGCGTAAATCTTATTGCCAAACCCTACAACCCTCTACACCCATTTCACGAGGCAAAAATCCTGTCGATGTGGCATGTTCGGGTTTTTGGCATAAATTCTTATTGCCGAGAAGAACGTTCCTGAAACCGTTGGCACGAATTTTATTCTGTATGTTGCTTCGCCTGTTCGTCGCGAGATGATGTTAAATTCAGTCTGCATGACAATCGTTTTGATGTCGCCCGACTGTTTTGCGAGCAGGATTTCGACGCCGATATCTTCGGGATTCAGCAGACCTGTGGCTATCATCACTTCCGCTTCGTACTCTTTTCCGAGCAAAATCGGTTCTTTTTCCATATCGGGCTGTTTGACCGACACCACTTCGACACTTTCCCATTCCTTCAACACCTTGTATTTCCAATCGGTCATTTCGCGGGCGAGTTTGAAATCGTCGGCGATTAGAAGTTTCGACCGTTCTTGCAGTTTGTTATAGTATTTTTCCTCGTAATCGTTCATCATGCGGTTGGTCGTGAAGTTCGACGCAACCTTTTCGATAGAATTTTTTATCTTTGAAATCCACTGTACGGGGATGCCGCTTGAATTTCGTTCGTAATACAGCGTTGAGATTTCATTTTCGATAATACTGTATATTGTTTCGGCGTCGAGTTCGTTTTGGAAATCGTTGTTTGCATAGACAGCATTAACCGGCAATGCCCAGCCGGAATCGCTCCGATATCCTTCGACCCACCAGCCATCGAGTACGCTGAAGTGCATAACGCCGTTCATTACAGCCTTTTCGCCGCTTGTTCCCGATGCTTCGAGCGGACGTGTCGGAGTATTGAGCCAGATATCGACACCACGCACCATTTTCGCAGCGAGTTCCATGTCGTAGTTTTCGAGGAAAAGGATTTTGCCGAGAAACTGTGGATATTTCGATATTTCGACAATTTTCTTGATTAAATCCTGACCTGCTCTGTCGGCGGGATGCGCTTTGCCGGCGAAAATAAACTGTACCGGATGTGTCGGATGATTCACAATATCATTCAATTGGTCTATGTTCGAGAACAAAAGATGCGCCCTTTTGTACGTAGCAAATCTGCGGGCAAAACCGATAGTCAGTTTTGTCGAGTTTAATGTTTCCTTTATTTCCACGATTTCGCGGGGCGAATAATAGTTAATATCGTTTTGGTTCGAAATCCAGTTTTTGATATGTTCTATCAACTTGCTTTTGAGTTTATTTCTGATATTCCAGATGATTTCGTTGTTGACTTCCTGAATATTTCTGAAACACGATTTATCGTAATGATGTTTAGAGAAATCGGGTCCAAAAGTTTTGTTATACAAATCCTTCCATGCCGGAGCAGTCCATGTGGGATAATGCACTCCATTAGTAACATATCCGATAAACAATTCTTCGGGAAGATATCCGGGAAACATTTTCCCGAACATTTCTCGTGTCACTTTTCCGTGTAACCAACTGACGCCGTTGACTTCCTGCGAAAGATTAACCGCCAGACAACTCATCGAAAATTTCTCGTTCGTATCGGTAGGATTCATCCTTCCGAGACCTACTATCCGTTCCCACGACACGTGAAACCGTTCGGGATAATGCGAAATATATTTTCTCAACAGACTTTCGTCGAACGAATCGTGACCGGCAGGGACAGGCGTATGCGTTGTAAACAGCGACGATGCACGTACAACTTCACGGGCTTCGTAAAATTTCAGACTGTGTTTTTGCATGAGACGGTGAATCCGTTCGAAACCGATCATAGCGGCATGACCTTCGTTACAGTGATATACATCTGCTTCGATGCCAAGTTTTTCGAGAGCGCGGATACCGCCGATGCCGAGCAGGATTTCCTGTTTCAGCCGGTTTTCCCAGTCGCCGCCGTAGAGATGATGAGTGATAGAACGGTCTTCATCGATATTATTTTCGATATCAGTGTCTAAGAGATACAATTCCGTTCGCCCGATATCCACGCGCCACACTTTTGCGTGCAACATTCGTCCGGGAAAAGCGATTTCGACCGAAATCCAGTTGCCCTCGCTGTCTCTGACGGGCGAAACGGGGAGTTTATCGAAACTTTGCGCCTCATATTCCGACACCTGGTCACCCAACGACGAAAGTTTTTGTTTGAAATAACCGTATTTATACAGCAATCCCACGCCGATAAGATTCACTTTTTTGTCGCTTGCCTCTTTCAGATAATCGCCCGCAAGTATTCCAAGACCGCCCGAATAGATTTTCAACGACGAATGCAGTCCATATTCCATACTGAAATACGCTATCCTGCATTTTTGCCGGACATCCTCTTTTTGAGACATATATTTAACGAACAGACTGTAAACATGATTCAGTTTTTGCACAAACTCCTCATTATTTTCCAAATCCTTAAATTCCTGATACGAAACCATGTCGAGCATCATAATAGGATTGTATTCCGATCTTTTCCAGTGCGTTTCGTTGATTAACTTGAAAAGATTGACGGCTTCCTGATTCCACGACCACCAAAGATTTCGTGACAATTCGTCGAGAGGACGCAACCGTTCGGGGATAGTACGATGAACTATCATACTGTGCCAATTGGCATTATCTCTCGGTATACTTACTATATAGGGTTGTGTTTCTTCCATTTTCTCCGATAATTTATTAATTAAATAACGTTCTGATGCTTTTTCAAGAGCAATCGAATATGCAGCGTTATAATATTGTATAAAACTGTCCCACGATGCTTTATTTGCAACCTTCTTTGTATCTTGTTTCAATTCCGCAATTCTAACGTCTGACATCGCACATTGTTCAAGAATAATTTCCGACAGCCTGGCGACAACTTCCGGTATATTGCTGTCTGTCCGTTCGATAATAGAAACGGAAGGGCTATCGGCAAACTCGTTTTTAACCCAGATTCCGAATCCAGCCAAAGTTGTGGTGACGGTCGGCACTCCGTAGGCAAGACTTTCGAGAGGTGTGTATCCCCATGGTTCATAATACGATGGGAATACCGTCAAATCCGTATCTGTCAGTAAATCATAATAATGAAGATTGAAAATCCCGTCGTTTTCGTTCATGTACGAGGGTACAAAAATCACTTTCACAGCGTCTTTTTCAGAATTTCTGATGCCGTTTTCCGAAATCGACTGTAAAATTCGATCGTGATAATGGTCGTCTAAATTGTGGGTAATGAACTTGTTGGTTACAGGAATGGGATTTTCGGGATATTGAATATTGTGTAACAGTTCCCGCGACGGTCCCTGCGCCCCGGCAGGTATAAACATAAACACCACGATTTCGCGTTTGCTTCCTGTTTTGTTTATTTCGCCCAACGCCTGTATAAACAGGTCGATACCTTTGTTTTTAAACTCATAACGTCCGCTTGTGCCGATAAAAAATGCGTCGTCCGTCAGTTTAACCTGCAAGAGTGCTTCGGCGACTTTGATCATCACGGCTCGACCTTTTTTGTTAGTATTTACTTCACGCGTGATTCTGAAACCGTTGGGTGTAATCACGTCGGGCAATCGTCCCAAAAAATGTTCACATTCTTTAGCCGTGATATTGCTCACTGTCGTGAAACAGTCGGCTGCCAGTGCGGAGTTTTTTTCGAGCGAATATCTTGCTCTGACGCTAAACTCGTGACTGATGTTGTCGGGATTGTAATTTGCAATATTGTCGTACAGCGGCATATTATTTCCGGCGATGCATCGTCCGATAATGGTTGCATGCGTAGTGAAAACGCAGGCTACATTCGGACTGTGTTTCCGCAGATACAACAGCCCTGCGCCCGACATCCACTCGTGAAAATGGGCTATCGACTTTCGTGTAAAGGCTTTATGATAGTTCACAAAACTTTGAATCACCTTTCCGGCGGCATAACCGAACAGATTGGCTTCGATATAATCCCAGCGTCCGGGCAACGAATCCAGATGATAATCTTCCCAGAATGCGCTGAATATTTTGTTCTTCTCCGAAAAGAAACGAGTGTAATCAATAAGGAAAACAATAGGTTTTCCTTCGATATTCCATCGTCCGATTCTTATAATCAATCCTTCGTCGGCAACGTGATTTTTCCACGACTTGAATATCTGTGTATCCTCAATAAATTCAAGATTGACTTCGTTTTCTTTAATCAAATCGGGACCAATAAATACATGTGTATTTCTCAAATCCTCGTCCAGAGCATACATCTTCGATGTCAGAACTGTGTGTATTCCACCAACTTTGTTGCAAACTTCCCAACTTACTTCAAATAAAAAATCGGGTTTCAATAATTCTTTTTCTTGCATAATTTAGCTATTAAAATTGTGCAAAGGTAAAAAGTATTTTTTATAACGAAGAAAATTAGTACGCAGATGAGGCTGATTTTGTCCTACTGATATCTCGCTTGGAAGATCGCTTTGTCCGTCTTGGAAATTGCGTACTTCCAATTCGCATTTAGTAACAGGAGTCAAAAAATACTCAATCTGGGTCAATTTTTTGGATGATAACATAACTCGTAACAGAATCTACCGCTACGAAAAGGAAGGATTATTAAAAATCTGCTCAGATAGCAAATGGGAATTTATCGATAAAAACGAAATGACGCTTATAACGATCTGTTAATATGCTGCTTACGAAAAGCGTCATTGTAAATCT